>CAZQKJ010000024.1:0-20652 GCA_964593315.1 uncultured Granulosicoccaceae bacterium | reverse complement strand
GTCATATTCAAACTACTAACCCAACCTGCCCGCATTGCTTTCAGCGAGCGCAAGTTGGTGTTATCTGAAGCCAGCCAGGATATTTCCTGACTGGCTGATGCTATCTGGCTGGTCGTTCAAAATCCGTTATACCCTCAAACTCTATGCCTTTATCCGTGAAGTCGAGCTTATAAGAGAGGTTACCTGTCGGGTAGCCCTCCATCATCCTGAAGACGGCATCCATGTCTTCTCCGCCAGTTAACTCCTCCGGAAGCTGGTCTGCCACCCCACCTACTTTATCCAGAATTTTGGCGGTATTGAAAGTTGAAAGCATAAATCCTTCTTCACCAATACTACTGACTTTGTCGGCAAAATCTTTTGCCTCTGAGCCACTGTACAAAACAATGTTCTTACCTTTTACCGCCGCAAATAATTCAATTTGTGGAGGTAGTGGCACGGGTAACACACCGTTTAAAGACATGGGCGTACCGTCCAGAGGGAGTTCCGCGAGCATGCCGGTCTGAGGCAACATTCGCATGGTCTGAAGCAAAACCGCCGGATCTTCCGCCACCAGGGCTATGGCCGCGTCCAAATTGTTGACTGGCATAAAGCTGGACTCGGGATTTATCTCGGCATCGTACAGATTAACGCTTAGACCTTTGATGCCCCGGGCCATACCACCGACCATCGCAGCACCCAGTGAAAAAGCACTGATATCTGTTTCCCCTATTTTGTTCAACTCGCTCAGAAACTCACACTGGTAATCAACATTGGCCAGGAGATCGGTTAGTTGTCCCGAGATCTGCGGAAGGTTATCGACGTCAAAGCCAACACCGAGCGACATCAATGCATTGGTATCCGTTTTAGATACCGGTACATAACCGCGCACCAGTTGCAGAAACTCGCGCAACGGTTGATTGTCCATCAATAGTGCAAAATGCGAATCTGCGATGACCGAGTCATCTGTCACTTCAAACTTGCGATAACCACTGACCATCATCGGCCAGTCGTCAGCAAGTTGCCGGACCTCGGCTTTACACACATCAGAAAGTGGCTCTAAATCCCTTAACTCTCCACTGTTGACTAGCCCTCGCAGCTGGTTCGCCGCTGTACCGTCACCATCAGTCAGAGCGTCAGCGATCAATTTAAAATCTACAAACGACATGATCTGATCGTTGTAACTCCACTCTTTGCGCAAATCTTTAACCTTGCCAGAAGACTCTAGTGATGTAGCTGGCTTCTGCAATCCAAGTATTTGATCGAGTGAGTCCGGATTGTAGGCATCATGACTGAAGGCGAAAACAATATCGCTGCCATCTGCCGCTATGATAAAGCCGGGTCCGTCCTTGTCCCCTGCAGCGCTGCCCTCGGCCCGACGCTTTAGCGCTTCAAGTTTTGTCAGTTTTTCCTCGGCCGTCACCAGCACTTTTTGAGTTTCAGCTATGTCTTTAGCCGCCTCTGCAATCTGGTTGGCTGCGTTCGCGATACCACTGGCATCGTTAGCGGACTTGGCGGTATCGAGTTGTTCATTTGCCAGTGCGAGTTTGTCAGATGCTGCATCAGTATCCGATTTAGCGCTGGCTACTTCTGCACTTGCCGCATCAAGCTCGGTAGTGGTAGGGGCTACCAGAGCAGGTGCTTCTTCGTCATCGTCACTGGCTGAGACAATTCTAACGTCTATGTCTTTGTGAGTCAGCTCGTCGAAAGTAAAGTCATTTTCCGAGGCAAGTGCCGCGAGTGCTGCCTCAAACTTAGCGGCATCACCGGCAACTCTTAAAACCGGCATCAGCCCGATGGCGTAGGCACTGAACTGGAGTTCATCACCAAGCCCCCAGCGCTCGGTGAGCTCTGTGGGATTTTTGAGAAAATCGCTGATCTGTTGTATCCGCTTTTGCTGTACTTCGGACTCTTCAACCCCGGGCAGGATGTCAGCAATCATTTCAGAGTCAAAAAAGTCCGGCACAATCGCGACCATATCCTCTACCGAGACAGGCTCACCGGTTCCGAAATAAAACGCAGTATCATCAGGTATCAGCTCCAGCTGACCATTCTCGGCAAAAGCGGGCCGGGCCAACAACATGGCGGCGGATAAGGCTGTCACAGCCATGCACTTCGCGTAACGGCGGCGTGTCTGGGGTTTCATAATAAATATCTCCATGTTCGAGCCGAGCCCGCTGCCCGACCGAATGAAAAAAACCATGACTACATGTTATTGAAGATCAGGCGAAAACACCAATGCTCTTGGTCAGATTGTTAAACAGTGGCAATTGCCGCAGACTGACACGCAAATGTAACAGAGCGCGAAAATGCCAAAGTTCAAAGTTGAAGAATCCATTGACATCAACGCGACCGCTAATAAAGTGCGGTCCGCCATTCAGGACTATCAGCAGTGGCCCGCCTGGTCACCGTGGCTTTGTATGGAACCAGAGGCCAGTCTGCAATACGAACAAACGGCCGCAACCATTGGCCATGCCTACAGCTGGGAAGGTGACATGGTTGGCGCCGGTCGCATGGAGTTTGCAGAAATCGATGGCGATATCGACCGAATGGATCTGGCGTTTCTAAGACCCTTTAAATCGCAGGCAAAGGTAGAGTTTGAAACCACGGAGCTCGATACAGAAAATACCCGGGTCACCTGGCGCATGGACAGTAGCCTGCCATTTTTTCTATTTTTTATGGTCGGCAAGATGAAATCCATGATTGGTATGGACTATGATCGCGGGCTCAAAATGTTGAAAGAGTATATTGAAACCGGAACGGTAACTTCGAAAACCGAGGTAGCAGGCATCGTAGAGATGCCTGCAATCCCGTATGTTGGAGTGTCCTCGGAAAGCACGTTGAAAAATATTTCTGCCTCTATGCACGATACAATTCCAAAACTCGCAGCACTTGGCGACGGTAAAACCACACAAGATGTCTGTGGGGCGATCTACAGCAAAATGGATATCACCAATCGTCACTGTGCCTATACAGTGTTTGCACCCGTTAATGCTGCAGATGCCACTGGCGAAATTGCAAGCTGTAAAGCGCTCAAGGTTGTTCACACCGGGGACTACCAGCACCTTGGTACCGCATGGGCTACTGCAAATACTTATCAACGCCACCACAAAATCAAAGCGAATAAAAATGTACATCCGTTCGAGATCTATACCAATGATCCAAAGGTCGTGCCTGCCAAAGATCTGGTCACAGAAATCTATTTGCCAGTCAATGCCTGACTGTTCAATACTGACTAGTTGGTCAAGTCACTTAAGCTTTGGCCTTACACAGCCGCACTGCACTTTGGACACATAATGGAATACAACATAAGACCGGCGTTACCGAAAGATGAAGAGTCGATCGCAGCGTTACTGCCAAGTCTTGCGGGCTTTAAAGTCCCCGATAATCGCAATCCTGATGACCTGTGGCAAGGGGATGCAAAACTACTGGCGCAGACTCTCGCGGGCACTGCAGTAAACAGCCACGTAATTGTTGCAGAAGACGCGTCCGGACACGCTGTGGGAGTATCTTTGTATTCCATCAAGCCAGAGCTACTATCCGGCGCCAGCAGTGTACATCTGGAGGCACTCGCCGTACACCATGCTCATATGCGCCAGGGTTTAGGCAAGAAACTAATTGAAGCCACTCAAAAAGCTGCACTCAGCAAGGGCGCTAACTGCATGAGTTTGCATGTATTTTCCAACAACACCCGAGCTAGAGCCTTGTACCAGCAATGCGGCTTTGATGAAGAATTAATCCGTTGTTATATGCCGCTTACCCCGCCATCCTGAAAGCGCTGCAAATCTATGCCACCCAACGCAAATAACAGTTTTAATGTTGCATCTGCGAACGCAAAGCTCAATGAAGTCATTGCACCGTGGGTACAGCAACTGAATCTCACAGTGACAGAGTTCGGGGATGGCAGAGTGAAACTGATCATGCCATTTGACGAAACACTGTGCCGATCGGGCGGGCTTATTTGCGGCCAGGCCATGATGGCAATGATTGATACCTGCATGGTATTCGTAAGCTATCTCGGTGCAGGTAAATTCATAGACTGCGCGACAGTCAGTCAAAGTACTACGTTCCTGCGCCCAGCCATCCACGCTGACATACTCGCGACAGGGCATCTAAAAAAAAGCGGCCGCAATCTAATATTCGGTGATGTGACTCTTACCGCAGGCGATAGTCCTGACCCTGTCTGCACGGGATCGCTAACTTATGCAGTTATCCATAAAAAGCTCGTTTCGTGACTCCAGTATACTGATAATTCGACTAGTATCCGGCTAGATAAATAACTGCGACTTTAGTGTTGAATTAACCGTAGAATTCTGTTTTCCTACCCTCCAAAGACTTTTCTGAATCAATAGCTGCTATGTCAAACCAACCCAAAATTCTCAGTATTTGCAATTCAAAAGGCGGTGTTGGCAAATCAGTTGTAACATTGATGGTCGCGACTGCACTTGCCGAACAAAAAGGCAAGAAAGTACTGGTGATCGATTGCGATTCACAAGCATCTGTTCAGGCAATGCACGAGCTTGAGTGCAGCTACTACCCAGACGATTCTCCACTCATAGAAGTCGAGGCACTGAGCCCGAGAAGAGTCAACACTTTTCTAAAACGCTTCGGTGAAGACTACGACATCATCTTTATCGATATCCCCAGAATGACAGACTCCAAGGCTGACAACCCGACTGTCATGCTGCTGTACAACTGTGACGGCATCCTCGTACCGGTGATTGGTTCGGAGGTTGATTCACTCGCAACCCACGAGTTCATGGAAGTGATTCAAGAGTGCAAGGACTATAAGGAAGAGATGCAGGAGGACTTTGCTTTCCACGGTTTTATCAACCGCAGGAACCGACGCAAAAGTAACGCTGAAACCGAAACAGAGCTCAAGCAAGCGGGATTGAAAATGTTCACCAACTCACTTGCAGATTTGACTATTTTTACGGCCCCCTCGGTGTTTAGCTCACCACTTGCCACTGCCGAAGGCAACCGCAGATTCGAGCCATTTTTCAAAGAATTCTGCCGCAAATATAAAGTGTAGTCTGCCGCAGGTCTCAGCCGGATAAAGAAAGCCGGCTACCGAGACATCTCTCAACACCACTAAGCCAATAAGCGCTGGCTTTCTGCGATTGCCTTGCTGACGGCAGCCCTGTACCCGTCACCGAACTTGATAGCGTGAACCACTAACGGTGCAAGTTGATGCAATGACACTCGCTCCTGAAAATCTGATTCCAATGGATAGGATTCCTGGTAAGCGGCGAAACACCGCTCAGAATACCCGCCAAACAACAGCATCATCGACAAATCAAACTCCCGGTGACCACAGTGTGCGGCCGGGTCAATAAGCCAGCTCTCGCCGGCTGAATCCACCAGTCGGTTACCGGCCCATAAATCGCCATGCAGCAGGCTCGGCTGATCATTGGCGATGCAGCAATTTTGTAATTGATCAGCAATTGCCAACAGCGCATCGCATTCGCTCGAAGGCAGCGCCTGACGCTGCCTGGCAATAGTCGCCAGCGGCTGCAGTCGCTGACTGGCATAGAAATCCGCCCAGCGATCAACCCGCTGATTGGGCACTGCCAGGCTGCCCGTAGTACGCTGATCTATGCGACCAAATTCTGCCTGGCAGACGCGATGCATCGCTGCCAGATCCTGCCCTAAGGATTCCTCTGTACGCCTATTTGCACTCCCGACCTCGACCCACTCCATCGCCAGAAACGGCGACTCATCACTGACTGCCAGCACTCGCGGAATATTGACAGTGTTGGTATCCTGCAACCACCCAAGACCCGTGGCTTCAGTGGAGAAAAAACAGGCAGGGGGATTTTGATGGGTTTTGATGAATAGGCGCTCGCCAGAGGCAAGCTCAGCGGCATAAGCAGTTGCGAAGTCACCACCACTCAAACTCCGCTTACTCACTATTTTTTGCCCTAAAGCAGCCTCTGCAGCCTGTTGCCAGTTCTCGGACACTTGTTACACTCTTCGTATCTTCTCACCGCTATTCTACACACCTGTTCGACAGCCACGCCCCGGAAGGATAAGCAATCATTGAAGTGCCGATAACGTTAAAGATTACCGGCAATACTCGAGACCACAACCACTACTGTGACTAAAACTACCGCCTGCAACCGCTCCACCTGGATTGTTCTACTGCTAATTGTTGGTGCGGTACTTTCAGGTTGTGGAAAATCAGAATTTACCGAGCGAGAAAAGAACATACTCGCAACGCTGTCATTAGCCAAACTCAACCCGCCGGTAGCAGAGTCTAATCGCTATGCGTTTGACGAGAGAGCGCAGCAATTTGGTGAGCAGCTGTTTCACGACCCCGCTCTCAGTAGCAATGGAGAGGTTGCCTGTTCTACCTGCCACCAACCCGACAAATTCTTTACCGACGGATTGCCAACGGGGATTGCTATTGGTGAGACCACTCGCAATACGCCGGCTCTGCATGGAGTTGCCTGGCAAACATGGTTTTATTGGGACGGCCGACGTGATTCACTATGGGCACAGGCACTAGCCCCAATTGAAGCGCCCAAAGAAATGGGAAGCGACCGAGTGGCTACTACTCGCCTGATCGCAACCAACCCGCAATACAGAAGTCAGTACGAATCCCTGTTCGGCACCTTGCCGTTCAATGCACTCGACCCGTTGTTATCTGCTTCTGCCGCACCCACAGGCAACGAACAACAGAGGAAAGCCTGGAGAGAGTTTTCACCCGACATTCAAGACAGATTCAATACTGTCTTCGCAAACATTGGCAAATCCATGGGTGCATACCAGCACACACTTGCGCCTGTAAAAACACGTTTTGATCTATTTTTAGAAGAAGTGGCAGATGGTAAGTCGATCAGACAAATCACCAGTCTGAATAAACTCGAAAAAGAAGGCGCGTTGCTTTTTATTAACGAAGAAAAAACCCAGTGCCTAGAGTGCCATAACAGCCCACTGCTGACCAACAACAACTTTCACAATATTGGTACAGGCAACTTCAGCGGGCCCGTTTTCGACTTCGGACGTGAGTATGGATTGCAGGCAGCACTGCTGAATGAATTTAACTGTCAGGGCAGATACAGCGATGCTGCCAAAAATGAGTGTCTGCATCTGATCTACCTGAACCGAAACACCGCACACATGCGAGGTGCCTTTAAAACACCGACGCTACGCAATATCACTAACACCGGACCCTACTTTCACGACGGACGATTCACGACACTTGAGCAAGTGGTTCGCCATTATGCCGCGCCACAGGCACCGGGCGATGCAGACGAGCACGAGCTCCGCCCAGGCTTTGAGCTATCCGAAGATGAGATCAAAGCGATGACCGCGTTTTTAGAGTCGTTTGAACCGCAATGAACCGAAAAGCAGGCAACCGCAGTTCAAATGGCGATAATACCGACCAGTCCACCCAATACAAGCGCTTGCACCCGGCACCAAAACCGATTGTCGCTGTCACACTGACTATTCCAATGCCAAACAATGTCGAAAGCCAAAATGACCGCTAGCCTCCCGATGTACATGCGACCGGAACTGAGTGACGCCCACAACACTTACTGGTCTCTGATCCAGTCACAACTCAAAAACCGCGGCATCACAGCACCTGATGTCCTGCAGCATCCATCGGATTTTGATGCATTCTGGAATGATCCCGATCTGGTCCTGAGCCAGACTTGCGGTATGCCCTACCGCAACCAGCTTCATGGCAAAGTGCAACTGGCGGGCACACCCGATTTTGGTATTGCCGGTTGTCAGCCAGGCTACTATCGCAGCGCAATTGTGGTACACGCAGAAAAAGCAGGTCGTGCCATCACTGACTTCAAAGACCAGGTACTGGCGTTCAATTCCGAAGGCTCACAGTCAGGTTACAGTGCGGCATTTCAGCACTTTAAAAAACACGGCTTCTGGCCTCAGAACAGATTACAGTCCAACGGACACCAGGCATCGGCTTTAGCTGTTGTCACCGGTGAAGCAGATATCGCATCCATTGATGCAGTCACCTGGCGACTGCTCGATCGCTATGAAGATTTTACATCGCAATTGCACGTACTTGACTGGACCGACCCAACACCCGGCCTGCCCTACATCACTGCCAACACGAACGACAGCAACAAAGTATTCGATGCAGTCAGTGCCGCGATAGCGGAACTGCCAGCTGACGCTCAGGAACTGCTGGGTATCAAGGCACTGATAAAGATTGATGCAGCTGACTACCTAGCCGTACCCAATCCTGATACTTAAGCGTCAGCACTATAGCAGCAGACCTTAGCGACTCCGGTGCCACCGTGTATTAGAGAGTTTCGGTTCAGAACCTATTGAGAATCAACCTGTTCGTGAGCCCGAGCATCTCTCTCGTAAAAACTTTCATAGTAACCCGCGTCGAACACTGCTTTTATATAGTCAACAATGAACTCTTCAAACGAGTCAGCCTGTTCAAACTGCTGTACATGTCTGAACTCATGGCGCAATAGCGCGCGACTCGATTCTCCGTCAACGACTTCAATGCCATAGCGAATGGCGCGAGCCGCCGTGTTATCCAGCAGCAAACCGGTCTCTCTGCCAGCATGTAATAACTGCGGATTGTCCGGTTGTGTAATGCGTGGCACAGACAGCAAACGGATTTTTTCCGGCGCGGATACCCCGACACTGTAGGCGTCCTGTTGTTCGAGATCAGTCAGGGCCCGACCGTGCTTTAACACATTCGCTTCCACATCCAGCAACCAGGCGAATACCAGTGGCATGATCTCGCGATAGGATTCAAAGTCAGGCACGTTGCACTCTCCTCTCTATTTCGGATTCGAACTGCAAAGCCTGTTCAGTGCTGTTAGCACTTTTTCCGAGGCTTGGGCTAGTCTTGCGAATTATTCGGGCGAAACGCCGCCATCAGGTAATCTGCCATTGACCAGATGGTCAGTGCTGCTGCAATGTATAGAGCGACAATACCAATGTTGTAAATTGGCAACCCGAATAAATCGACCTTATATAGCAGCATGGCCAGTGCTGTAATCTGAAGAGTAGTTTTTAGTTTACCGAGATAACTGACCGCTACTTTGGCACGTGAGCCAACGCTTGCCATCCACTCACGCAACGCAGAGATAGTAATTTCTCGACCAATGATGACAATCGCAGGTACCGTGATCCACCAACTTGAAGCATCCTCTACGATCAGAATCAGTACCGTAGCGACCATGAGTTTGTCTGCCACCGGATCAAGAAATGCACCGAATTCGGATTCAATATTCCACTTGCGAGCGAGATAGCCGTCGAGCCAGTCGGTAATGGCAGCGATGAGAAAGATCGCACAACAAAGTGGTCGGGCCCACGGCGCTTGCATGTAGAACACCACCAATATCACAGGCAGGAGCAGAATACGCGCGAGAGTCAGAATGGTTGGAATATTGAGAGTCATACCGTACTTATTATAAGCATTTGTTGAGCGTTGGCGATCCGTACGCAGGCCTTTCAGGCATTCTTTTCATGTAAAAAATCGTACACCTGCTGTGCCAGATGTTTGCTAATTCCAGGCACATTGGCAATATCTTCCTCACTTGCCAAACGCAGCTCACGAATTCCACCAAAATGTGTCAGCAATGCCTTGCGGCGTTTTGGGCCGAGCCCGGCGATATCTTCCAGCACAGATTTCCGGCGCGCCTTGGTTCGCGCCGCTCTGTGGCCTGCCACTGCATAGCGATGCGCCTCGTCACGAATCTGTTGAATCAAATGCAAGGCAGGCGAATCGTGATTCATATGCATTTCACGACCCTGGCGGCACAATAGCAGTGACTCCTCACCTGGCCGCCTGGCAGGTCCTTTTGCGACACCGACAATCTGTAGTTCGGTATCGAGCTGCAAATCGGAAATGACTTCCTGTGCGATTGACACCTGACCTTTACCACCATCGATAAACAGTACCTCCGGTATACGTCGTTGTTCTTTGATCAAACGAGTGTATCGGCGAGTCAACGCCTGACGCATCGCGGCATAGTCATCGCCGGGGGTTATATCGGTAATTTTGAATCGTCGATACTCGGCCTTGATCGCGCCTTCAACACCAAATACCACACAGGATGCAACGGTTGACTCCCCAGAAAGATGGCTTATGTCAAAACACTCCAAACGATTGGGTAGTTCATCCAGCTGCAGCAGTTGCCGCAGCTTGTCCTGCCGCTCTGCCATGCCACTGCGAGAGGCAAGCCTTGCTTCCAGAGCGATCTTGCCGTTCTCAACCGCGTTCTCAAGCCAGCGGCGTTGTTCACTGCGCACGTTGTGAACAAACTCAACCGGCTTACCCACCCGCAAATGCAGCGCTTCTTTTATCAGCTCTGCACCATCGATTTTAAACTGTGTGATCACCCGTTGCGGTACTTCGTTTTGCATATAAAACTGTGAGACAAAACTGTTGACGACTTCTTCGGCTGTCGCATCTTCCGGTGTGGCAGGAAAAAACGCTTTGTTACCCAGGCTCGCACCGTTACGTATAAAAAAGATTTGCACACAACTCTTGCCGCTACTCTGATAACAGGCAACCACATCGATGTCTCCGGCACCACTCTCGACGTACTGTGATTGATTCACAGATTTGAGGTTTTTTATCTGATCTCGCAAGCGAGCAGCGCTCTCAAACTGTAAGTCGGCAGAGGCTTTTTCCATATCTGTCACCAGACCTGTGATGACCTCATTGGTGCGCCCTTCAAGTACTTTGATCGTCATTTCAACATCGCGACGATAATCCTCCTCATCAATTAAACCAACACAAGGTGCTGTACACCGGTTTATCTGATACTGCAGGCACGGACGCGATCGATTTTTAAAGTAGCTATCCTCACATTGACGCACCTTGAATAATTTTTGAATAAATTTTAGTGATTTCTTTACAGCGCCAGCGTGTGGATAGGGACCAATAGTTTTGCCCGTTCTCTTTTTGCCACCGCGACGATACGACACACGAGGAAAATCCTGATCCGTCGTGATGTGCACAAACGGATAGCTTTTGTCATCACGCAACAGAATGTTGTAGCGCGGTCGCTTTTCCTTGATAAGATTATTTTCAAGAATTAGCGCTTCTATTTCATTGTTGGTGACCGTCAGCTCAACCCCTGCGATCTGCGCCACCATTATTCGTGTCTTGGCAGATCCCGGATCTTTTTGAAAATAGCTGGAGACTCTTTTCTTTAGATTGCCAGCCTTGCCAACATAAATCGTATCAGCGTTCTGGTTAAGCATCTGATACACACCGGGCCTGTGGGTCACGGTTTTTAAAAACGCCTGTGGATCAAACGGCTGTAGTGCTTCTATGGCTTCTGTCTGGTCTGTTCCGGACTCTGTTCCGGACTCTGGCCCGGACCCTACTCCAGAGCCATCTGCGGAATCCTGCAAACCTTCTTCTTGCGGATCACCGGACATTCGAGTGTTCTACCGGTGCAAAGTGATTAACAACACCCGCCAATAAGCCCACAAACTTGTATAGCCCGGGCTTCACAAAAGCTTTTGGCGTATTCTGGCAGGAGTATTGGAAGATAACGTTTAACACCTGTATAGAACATGGATGATGGGTTTAGCCAGCTAGTAAGTCACCAATGCTGAGCCCCAGGTAAAACCACCGCCGAAACCTTCGAGCAGCAGCTTCTCGCCACGCTTGATGCGACCGTCACGCACGGCTGCATCGAGCGCCAGAGGTATAGACGCGGCAGAAGTATTGCCATGATCCTGTACTGTGACCACGACGTTATCGAGTGTCATCGCAAGCTTTTTGGCTGTGGCTTTTATAATTCTGAGATTGGCCTGATGGGGCACCAGCCAGTCAATATCGGATTTTTGCAGATGATTGGCCTTTAAAGTTTCATCCACCACATCACTGAGTTTGGAGACTGCCATGCGGAATACTTCACTGCCTCGCATTTGTACATAGGCACCCTGTTGCTGCATCTCGGTGTAACCGCGCGACACACCCTCCGGCACATGTAGTAGCTCGGTGTATCGACCATCTGCGTGCAAGTGGGTGCTGTGAATTCCAGGATCATCGGATGCCTGCAGAACCACTGCACCGGAACCATCGCCAAACAGCACACAGGTATTGCGATCTTCCCAGTTGAGAATTCTTGAAAAGGTCTCGGCTCCTACCACCAACGCGGTCGTTGCAGTGCCAGCCTTGATGAAGGAATCTGCGACTCCCAGCGCGTACACAAACCCTGCACAAACCGCTTGAACATCAAACGCAGGCGTTGCGTTGGTCACCTGTAAACGATGCTGCAACAAACAGGCAACACTTGGAAACACGCAGTCAGCGGTGGTGGTTGCCACTATGATGAGATCTATATCGTTGGGGCTTATGCCAGCTGCATCAATTGCGTTGCGGGCACTCTGCTCGGCCAGATCACAGGTGGTTTCATCATCGGCCGCAATATGCCGCCGTTCAATGCCGGTACGCTCGCGTATCCATTGATCGGTGGTATCTACTATTTTTTCAAGGTCGGTGTTTTCCAGAACCCTGGCAGGCAGGTAACTACCAGTGCCTGCGATTCTCGCATACTTCAATCGATCTGAACCGTGGTGTTAAGGATATTCTCTGTGGCAGAGTTTATCAGAGCTACCAGATCTTTTTGCGCTTCCAGTCGGGCGACACTAATGGCATTTTCGAGAGCCACCGCATCGGCACTGCCGTGGCTTTTAATCACCAGACCACGCAGTCCCAGCAGGCTGGCACCGTTGTAGCGTCGCGGGTCAATACGGCGTTTCAGGCGCGACAATACAGGCTTTGCACACAAGGCCATGAGTTTACTGAAGGGTGAACGCGTGAACTCATCTCGCATAAATCCGGTGATCAACTTGGCCACCCCCTCTGAGGTCTTGAGCGATACGTTACCCACAAAGCCGTCTGTGACAATTACGTCAACTTCACCAAGATAGATCTCATCACCTTCTACAAAGCCAATGTAGTTGATGTTTGCCTGTTGTAGTAGCGCATCGGCCGCCTTTACCTGTTCATTGCCTTTGATGTCTTCCGAGCCAATGTTCAGCAACCCCACACGCGGGCTGGCAAGCGTATCATCGTCGACTGCGGAGGCGAGTGCCGAGCCCATCACCGCAAACTGGTACAGCTGCTCCGGAGTGCAATCAACGTTAGCACCCAGGTCGAGCATGTGCACATGGCCGTGGATATTGGGGATTGCCGTCACTATGGCCGGGCGATCAACGCCTGGCAGTGTCTTCAGGACGAATTTGGCGGTGCCCATCAACGCACCGGTGTTTCCACTGCTGACGCAGGCATCGGCGATGCCGTCTTTAACCAGGTTAATCGCCACCCGCATAGATGAGTCTTTTTTGGACCGCATCGCAACAGCGGCCGACTCTTCCATGGTGACCACTTCAGATGCGTGATGCACGGTTAAACGTTCCAGGCTGGCGCCCTTTAGCAAAGGGTTAAGTTTTGCCTCATCGCCCACCAAGGCGATATTGATGTCCGGGTATTTGCGCAGCGCTGACAATGCTGCCTGCACTGCAGTAGCGGCGCCAAGATCGCCGCTCATCGCATCCAGCGAGATTGTTACTTGCGTCGATCCCGACGCTGCACTGGACACGAATCAGCTTCGGTCGCCGACTACTCGTCGTCTTCGTCGACTTCTACAACTGTGTCTATCACTTTGCGTCCACGGTAGTAGCCCTCAGGGGATACGTGGTGACGCAGATGAACTTCGCCGGTAGTCGGGTCAGTCGACAGTGCTGGGTTCTTCAGGCTGTCATGCGAACGGCGCATACCGCGACGTGATCGAGTGACTTTGTGTTTTTGAACGGCCATCAGGCGCTCTCCGGTTATGTTTTAACTATTCAGCAATAACATCTGATACCTGCCGGTATCTTTCACCTGATCCAAAGACCAGACGACTACAACTTTAAAAGCTAGTCTTTCAGCAATTTATCCAGACCCTTAAACGGGTTATGGGTGTCGGTCGGTGTCTGTTGCTCACCGGCCAATGCTGCAATTATAGTCGGATCACAATCCGACTCGTCCTCGTGTACCAATCTTGTTGGCACCTGCAGAATTAACTCGTCCTCGATAAATTCCACAATCCCAATATCTTCACCATTACCGATGACAACCGGGTCAAGATGCTCCGCTAGCTCTGTGGCATCCGATTCGGTTGCAACACACACCAACGAAAACGGACTACTCAGTGATGTCGTCATGATTTGCTGACATCGCTGACATGTCACCTTAACCTGACTGGACAGACTGCCCGTAGCCACTATCTGTCCATCATCATTCCAGCTGAACTTAACTTCTATCGCAACATCACCCGAATCGTCAGCGAGGATAGCTGCAAATCGGGAAAAGTGGGATACTGGCAGTGTAATTTGAGCAGCGCGGCCAGCACGCGCGAGTTCAGCAGGATTAAACCTGACAGGAAGCTGATCCATAGCCCCCTAATGATAATAGTCTTCGCCCGATTAGTCAAAATTTCAAAACAGTTTCCAGGCTTTTTTCACCATGCAACCCTCTGTCATTCTCGCCTCTACCTCACGCTATCGAGCCGAACTGCTACAGCGACTCGCTATCGACTTCAAGCAGGTGGCACCCGAGTGCGATGAAACCCCGTTACCCGACGAGCCTGCCATAGCATTGGTGGAGCGCCTGGCCGTCATCAAGGCACAGTCGGTTGCACACCAGTTTCCGGATGCGCTGGTAATCGGATCAGACCAGGTTGCCTGCCTCAACGGCCGCATACTTGGTAAACCGGGCACTCACACAGCGGCCATCGAACAGCTGCAAGCGCTGAGCGGTAAAACCGTAGACTTCAATACGGGTCTGTGCGTGATGTGCCAGGCGGATGATCAAGCGCGTCAATCGGTTGAGACTACTCGCGTGACTTTCAAGCGTTTAAACAGTGAGCAGATCGAGCGCTATCTGCAAATGGATAAACCTTACGACTGCGCCGCGAGCTTTAGATCAGAAGGTTACGCCAGTACCATAGTGACTGCGATTGAAAGCGACGATCCCTGCACCATAATAGGTCTGCCACTCATACGTGTTGCCGAATATCTTGATCAGTTGGGCCTGGCCCTTCCATAGTGACTAACCAATGGCATAGAGACTAACCAAAGGTGGAGCTAAAAAAGTGCAGGAAAAACCTGCATTAACACATGCAGAATTGCACAACTGAGTAAACCTGCAACGACGTCATCTAACATGATGCCCAAACCGCCACCTACCCGTTTATCAAGCCACGAAATCGGCCAGGGTTTGAAGATGTCAAATACCCGGAACAGCAGGAACCCGATTATCATCGCGGCCAGTGAAAACGGAATCGCAATCATAGTGATTAAAAATCCGACAATCTCATCCCAAACAATACTGCCGTGATCGTGCTGTCCCGTGGCCTCGGAAGCTTTGCCACAAATCCACACACCGGCTACTGCAAGCACCGTCACCACAACAAGATAATAAGACCAGTGCAGAAAGCTCAAAGGCACCCATAACAACACCGCAGGCAGAGTTCCGACGGTACCCGGAGCGCCCGGTGCCAGGCCGGAACCAAAACCCAGCGCCAGAAAATTAACCGGTGAACGCAGTAACGATGCAGGCAGTGATTTAGTACCATTCACAGCTTTATTGTCTATGTCAGAAACCATAAGTCAGACCCTGTAAAATAGTACGATCAGTCTGACGGTTGTGACTTATCAGAAGGTCTTGATGGCCATTTACCAGGTTGGCCTTCCGCACTGGACTTGCTACCGGCGCGATGTTTATTGGCACTATCACGGTCTGACTTGCCGCGCTGCGAACTACTTCGCTGTGGCCCTTTGCGATCCGAGTCTTTTTGGTTTGATCTGTTGTGACCCGGTTTGCTGCTATCGGTTCTTGCACTGCCTGAACTCTTCTGCCCTTGGGGTTTTTCTTTTACGGTCACTTTCACGTTACTGACAGGCGCGCGGACTCGAGTTTCATCATCACCTTTTTCAGACAAAGGATTGCCATGAGGATGATCGCGAGTGTACTCAATTTTTCGCAATGACGCCGCGAGTTTATCTGCAATACCGTTGATGTACCGGTAGCCCTTATCCGCTCCGAAGTCTTTACTGATTTCAAGCGCTTCGTTTACCACTACCTTATAGGGTGTAGGCAACTGTGTAGTGAGCTCGACACAGCAGATCCGCAGTACGGCGCGTTCGATCGGATCCAGCTGATCAAGCTTGCGATCCATGTGGCTGACAATTTCCGCGTCGACCGCGTCAGTGTTTTCTGTGGCGTACAGAAACAGGGATTTGAAATAATCAACATCGACTTTATCCATATTCTGCATTTCACAGAACTGCTCGACGATGCGTTCGGGGTTCTGAGCTTCACGGTCAAAATCCCACTGATACAGAGCTTGCATGGCTTTTTGTCGGGCACCACGCCGACGCTTGGCATTGCTGCCGCGCTTGCGACCGCCAGAGGAAGCATTGGCACTCATCTGATCTGAGTTATCGTTCATGGGTTGTCGTTCATGGGAGACTACGCCGTGCACCGGAATTTACCGTCACCAGTATCAATTTGCGTACAGCCACATCAGCACCGCGAAAACCCGACCCGGCGGGCCGCTGAAAAGTGATCAAGATTCTAAACAGACGACTCATATATGCCTTTTGTTTGGTACAGTACGCCTGTTGGCCATGCACCAGGCCCGATCTGCGCAGATTGCAGTTTGCCGCGTGCAACGCCCTAGTATAAACAGACTTGGTCATTTTCACAGGGATAAACTCTTGCAAGCATTCACACATATGCGGATTTGCCATCGTGTAACCCGCACTATCGCGATCCTGATACTCGGTTTCTCGCTGCAGGTCACAGCACAGGAAAGCGCCTCCCCGGCCGTCCTCGAGGCAATCCAGACCGCCAGAGGCAATGGCAATGAGGTGGTAGAGTTGCAGACCAGCCTGGGCCCACTGCACCTTGAGTTATACAGCGAGCAAGCACCAAAAAGTGTTGAGAACTTTCTCACTTACGTGAAGGATGGATTCTACGATGGCACTGTTTTCCATCGGGTGATAGAAGGCTTCATGATTCAAGGCGGTGGCCTCGACGCGCGGCTCGAACCGAAAGACACCAGAGATCCCATTATCAATGAAGCTGACAACGGCCTCAAGAATGAAAAGTTCACCGTCGCAATGGCACGTACCGGAGATCCAAACTCCGCCACGGCGCAGTTCTTTATCAACACGGCCAATAACGGTTTTCTGGACCACAAATCCAAAACTCAGGCAGGCTGGGGCTATGCAGTTGTCGGTCGAGTGATTGGTGGCATGCGCATCGCTGAGTGGATGAGCAAAGCGCCTACGGGACCGGCGGGGCCATTCGCATCCGATGTGCCAGTTATCCCGATTGTGATCGAAAAAGCCCTGATACCCTAGCACCCGTTTGTAACACGTTCCTGAAAACCCGCAATTTACATCTGCCGTTTAAAGAAGGCCACTGCATCGTATGATCAAAATAACCACCAACAAAGGCCCTATCGAGGTCGAACTCAACCCGGAACTGGCTCCTAAAAGCTGTGAGAATTTTCTCCAGTACGTTGAAAGCGGTCACTACAACAACACCGTGTTCCATCGCTGCATACCCGGATTTATGATTCAGGGTGGCGGTATGGATGAAAACATGCAGCAGAAAGCCACCAAGCCCACGATAGAGAACGAAGCCAAAAACGGGTTAAAGAATCTCAATGGTTCTTTGGCTATGGCAAGAACCGGTGACCCGCACTCGGCAACCAGCCAGTTTTTCATCAACGTGAACGACAACGATTTTCTGAACCACACAGCTGAGACCCCACAAGGCTGGGGTTACTGTGTTTTTGCTAAGGTCACTTCGGGCATGGATATCGTGATGGAGATCAGTATGACACCCACAGGCAACCGGGGCGGTCATGAAAACGTGCCACTCGAGCCCGTAGTGATCGAAAAAATTGAACAACTCGACTAATCATCCGAAAGGTGTAGTCACAATCTACCTCTACATACATCAAAGTACTGCAGGCATGCTTTAAATGAGCACAACACTTTTTATATCTGATCTGCATTTACAATCTGACCAACCCCAACTTACCGAGCTTGCCTTTGCTTTAATTGAAAACATCGAATGCGATCACCTCTACATTGTTGGTGATCTTTTCGAATACTGGTTAGGTGATGACAGTGTCGATCAAACCGCCTCTGCAGTAAGCCAGAAGTTAAAAAACCTAAACAAACGCGGTACTGCCATCTCTGTTATGCACGGCAACCGTGACTTCTTGCTGGGTGATACATTTGTCTCAGGCTTTGGTGGCAAGTTGATTAAAGATGACGCGATCACTTTAAATATTGCCGGCACAAAAACCCTGTTAATGCACGGCGATACTCTATGCACCGATGACTCACAGTATCAATTCTATAGACGCATGGTGAGAAATCGAGACTGGCAGAATGATTTTCTTGCAAAGTCTGTAACAGAACGCGATGCCACAGCGAGAATGATCCGCAACACCAGCAAAGTTCGCGGCGGACGCGCGCATGACAACCACATTGCCGATATCAACGAAGACGCCTTGTTTGAAACACTTCAGGAACATGCAGTGACACGCATTATTCACGGCCACACTCATCGACCGGATTTTCATCAACATCAACACGACGGCAAAACTTTTGACCGATTGGTGCTTGGAGACTGGCACGCCGATCATGCAATAATTGCGGTCAGCGATGACACCAACTGCGAACTGCTGAAATGGAACGGCAGCGCCCTAAAGCCGTTGAATGGCAGCTGAGGTGAAGTTTTTGTTGTCGCTGCACAGAATTAAACTAGCTTCAACAAATCAATATTGAACACTCAGCTGGTAAGCTTTGCTTCTTCTCTGAATAAACGCTCTATGCTGTCAAGCTCTTCAAGCTCTGCCGCACTGAATCCCGCTTGTAATCTTGCAGGCTTATTGAATGGACCGCGCAGTGCAGACTTACCATGTTTGTAGAGCAATTCTTTAAACGTCTGGTCAACACTTAAGCCGCGTTCATGACATAAGGCGTTAAACCAGCGATTGCCAATTTTCACATGCTCTATTTCTTCTTCTAGAATTTTCTTAAATATTGCGACAGTGCGTTCATCTTTAACGATGGCGAGTTTTTCCAGCATAGGCGGTGTCACATCAAGCCCGCGCGCTTCCAACACACGTGGCACCAACGCCATTCTCACCATAACATCGTAGTCTGTCTCAACGGCCATAGCCCACATGCCACCGTGTGCAGGCAGTGCGCCATAAAAGCTTGATAGTTCATTTAAACGGTGAGCCAGCAATTGAAAATGGTGCGATTCCTCTTCCGCCACCCGCATCCAGTCACGATAATAATCACAGGGCAAGCCGCGAAAACGATAGACCGCATCGAGCGCCAGGTTCATCGCGTTAAATTCTATGTGGGCAATGGCATGTATCAGTGCAACTCTGCCCTCTACCGAACCAAGACGTCTGCGCTTGACCTCTGACGGATGCACATGGATGGGCAGCGCTGGTCTTCCGGGCTCTGATACCGTTATAACTTCAGTACTGGCGCCAATAGTTGCAGTACTTGAAAATGCATCACTGTCTATAAAAGCTCGCAGTTTTTTTATCTGCGCTACTTTCTCTGATATGCCACAACAGCGCAGTGCATTAAAGCTCTCTTTAAAGATATCAGTCATTGTGAGTCAACTTTAAGCTTTCTAATATTCTTCATTAACGCACGCGACATTAGCTCTTTGCCATCCAGGTGGTAGTGTATGAGCGCACGATTTAAATGCTTTGCCTGGCGCAGTGTCTCGGGTGTTGAAAAATCTCTGTCAGCGATATTTTGCAAGGTCGCACCAGACACTTCAATACCATTTCCTTTGGCACTTGCCGCGGGCACTGGTCCTTCCGGTATACGGTAAAAATAGTTCTGCGACAAATCTATCGGTTGACCGCTGATGATGTCCTGTCCCAGTGTGGGCGCTAAGCCAATCTGTTCAAGTAGTGATACTTCAAACGAACGTAAGGCACAGGCTCGCAGGCTGATATCTTTACAACCCTGAAGCGTTGACCAGTAATGAGTAAACAGATCAGCAGCTGGCTCAAACTTTGGCACCAGATGATAAATCAGCTCATTTACATAATACGCACAGGCAAGTGATTCACCCTGAAGATACAGCATCTGGCCTGCTTCCTCGGCGGTAGTTAATACCGGAAGCTCCCCCCTTCCTGTCCAGGCCACATGCAAGCTTCTGAACGGTTGCAAGAGCAAAGCCTTTTGCGCTTTACCGCGCTTGACGCCTTTAGCCAGCACCGACACCCTGCCATGTGCCGGAGTGAGCAACTCCACAATCAAGCTGGTATCGCTGAACGGACGCCGATGAATCACATAGGCAGGCTCTAGTAACTTGCGACCAGCACTCATCTATTGCACCGATGTGATTACAGACACGATACTGCTAATCTGTTTCATAACCCAGGCTGCGGATCATGGCTGCATCATCTGACCAGCCATCTTTCACTTTCACCCACAACTCAAGATGCACCTTAGTGCCAAATATCGATTGCATCTGGCGTCTGGCACGACTCCCGACCTCTTTAAGAGTGGTGCCACTCTTACCAATCACAATGGATTTCTGACTGGCCTTCTCTACCCATATAATGGCTGATATTTTCGCTATTTTTGCGTCCTGCTCAAATTTTTCTA
>CAZQKJ010000023.1:0-20715 GCA_964593315.1 uncultured Granulosicoccaceae bacterium | reverse complement strand
GTAGTTAAATGGACAAACTTATAAAAGCAGCCGCTGCGGTTTTGTTGATGGCATTGCCAATAGTCTATGCCGCCGATAGTCAAACCGTTATCAATCCTCCCGAAGAAGGGTCGGTGTCTGAGGAACAGGGCATGGCAGCTTGGTCTCGAGTCTATGAAGTGGCATCGCACCCACGTTGTTCGAACTGCCACACCGGCCCTAGCGACAGACCCATGTGGTCAGGTCCGGCTTACGGTAAAACACGCCCTCATGGCATGAACATACAGGCTGGTGCCAGCCGAATAGGTGCTGAGCACTTACTTTGCTCTACCTGCCATACCGCGACAAGTGAGGTTAAACAAGATGCCAATGACACGCCACACGCAGCACCGCGGGTAGCGATGGCATGGTCGCTTGCGCCCCCTGAAGCACACTGGTTTGGTCGTACTTCCAGGCAGATCTGTGAACAACTGCGTGACCCTGAGCTGAATGGGAGCAGGACGATGTTAGAGCTCGCTGAACATCTTGATCATGATCTCATTCTTCACTGGGCCTGGAATCCTGGAGGCGGGAGAGAACCGGCTCCATATAGCTTGCAAGAACACATAGATGACCTATTGGCCTGGGGAGTCGCAGGATTCCCGTGCCCAACCAATTAAGCTGAGGAGCGATTCTGATGGGCCTGGCCAGGGCACTAGGTTGCGGGATTTCAAAACTAACCTTCCGACCAGTAAAAAACATTTGTGTGACAGGACGCCTTGCAGTCACTTGACGGCTGATGCCAACTATTTCTATGCATTGCGAAGTTTTACGGTTTGGTGTTAGTTGAAACGATCTGGACTCCTAAAGGTAAGAAGTACAAACAAAATACAGAACAAATCAACGCGGTAATTACCGCGATTTTCGAAGAGGCCAATATCGTCATGCAGGACGATGAACTGGTGAGTTGGAGTTTCATCTCTTCATTCTTAGGCCTGGTTCTGGTATAAAGTCATGACTTAATGTTGTGTAAGCGGAGTAGTCATATGAGAACCAGTTTATTTGCAACAGCCACTATAGTGCTTCTCAGCTCAGTACCAATCAACCATGGTATGGCACAATCAGCGTCGAATTTACCCGTATGTTCCTCAGCAGATAGTGACTCTGATGGTGATAGCTATGGGTGGGAAAATGAGCAGAGCTGCCGTGTTGTCACGAACATGGCGGGTCAGGTAGTTGGAATTCTCAGCGAATGCGACATACGCCGTGACGGCATACCATTTAGTGATGTCGGTGTGCCAATGTGCCTGGACAATAACGTAGGCGAGGATCTATTGCCTGATCTTCAAGAATGCGAAGATTTGGCTATCCGATGGGATGTCACTTGTCGCGAAAGCACGAATTTAGTTCGCAATGGTACATTCGACAATGGAGATCAAGGTTGGAATACTTTTTTACATCCTGATTCTGTCGCAGGATCTTTTGTTGCAAATGGAAGCGTCCGTGATGATCCTTATGCATCGCAATTTACCTTTCGAGAAGGAGATAGTGAAGCCCTGTTCAGCTACAGAGATGCGGGTACCGAGTGGTATCACTCTCAACTATTTACAGATCCTATCTCGCTGGAAGGTGGGCGCACTTATAGACTTTCTTTCACCGCTTCGACTAATCCTCGTGGTGGTGATCCAGTCGGCTCAGTAGTGGTTGAAAACGGCACTGACTTTACAAAGTATCTGGATCGACATGACTTTACTGTCGGCACGCTTGTTTTTCGACATCATTATGCGGAATTTTTCGTGCCTGCTTCAGACAACAACGCACGAGTGACTTTCAATTTAGGGGACAACTACGGCGGTAGTAACTCAGTCAATGTAGGGCATCTTACTATTGATGACGTGCGCCTCATTGCACTAGATACCACTTCCACACAGCAAGAATTTTCCAGTGATTGCGATTACAGTAATGCGTCAATACATGGTGGCTGGGGTTGGGACCCCATCGCTCTTGAATCTTGTCCTCCTCCGGGAGCGCAACCTGGCGCTTGTCTGGACAGAGATGGTGATGGATGGGGTTGGGATGGTGTGCAGTCCTGCCGTATTCAATAAAGATTAATTTTCTTTTTGTGGTCATTCGAACACGAGCAGTGCGTTGGTTGGAGCAACAGTTCCTGAGGTATAAACATCTGTTTTCGCATTGGCAATTGCCGAATTGGTTTTTGGCTTGAACAATGGGAGCCCAATGAGTCGGGAGGGTGACTTTGGGCTCTGCGAGAAGCTGGGCAAGACGAGTGCTGCGTCTACAGTTCCTGTGGAATGTTTGTGCAAGAATTTCCGGGGCGAACCGCCAGGGCACGAACCGCTAGGGCAGCATTGTTGAACCCATCAAATGCCGATCTATCTCGCGAGCCGCTTCCCGACCTTCGTTGATAGCCCATACCACCAGTGATTGTCCGCGACGGCAATCGCCCGCTGTAAAAATGTTGTCGGTGGTTGTTTTGTAAGTGCCATAGTCTGCGCGGTAGTTGGAGCGCTCGTCGTAATCAATACCAAGTGGGTCAGACACTGTGTGCTCAGGACCTAAAAAGCCCATGGCCAACAGCACAAGGTCTGCTTTCCATTCTTTCTCTGTACCTGACACGGGTTCAAGCTTGCCATTGTTCATGGCAACTTCTACGGTGCGCACGCCAGTCAGACGTCCGTTCTCACCAATGAACTCGGTGCTAGATATTTTATACACACGCGGGTCTTGTCCGAAGATCTCAGTTGATTCTTCATGACCGTAATCGGAGCGCAAAATCTTAGGCCAGGTGGGCCATGGGTTGTTGTCGGCCCGGCCGGCCGGTGGCTGCGGGAACAGTTCAAAGTTCACCAGGCTTTTACAGCCGTGCCTGAGTGATGTAGCAATACAATCAGTGCCTGTATCTCCGCCACCAATGACGATGACGTCTTTGTCTTTGGCAGAAATAAATTCTTTGTCTACATGATTTGAGTCAAGCCAGCTTTTGGTGTTGGCAGTAAGAAACTCCATTGCATAGTGAACGCCTGTGAGTTCGCGTCCCGGTATCGCTAAATCTCTTGGTACAGTCGCGCCGGTTGTCAGTAAGACCACATCGTATTCGCTAGACAGCGAGCGAATGTCAATGGATCCGTTTTCTCCATCTGCTATGTTCTGATTGGTCCGAAACTCGATGCCTGAGTCGCGCAAGAGTTGCACACGTCGTTCAACGACTTCCTGCTTGGCGAGCTTCATATTCGGAATGCCGTACATAAGCAGCCCGCCAATTCGGTCAGCACGTTCGTATACGCAAACGTTGTGACCTGCGCGGTTCAGCTGTTCCGCTGCTGCAAGGCCTGCGGGGCCCGAACCTACAATAGCCACAGTTTTACCTGTTCTGCTCAGCGGCGGGGTAGGTTTGATCCAGCCTTCTTCAAAGCCACGATCAACGATAGCCATTTCAATATTCTTGATTGTGACAGGGCTTTCATTGATACCCAGTACGCAAGATCCTTCGCACGGGGCTGGACACACGCGGCCAGTAAACTCGGGAAAATTATTGGTCTTGTGTAATCGATCCAGTGCGTCACGCCATTGATCACGGTAAACCAGATCATTGAATTCGGGAATCAGGTTGTGAACAGGGCACCCGTCATCCGACTGGCAAAATGGAACACCACAATCCATGCATCTTGCACCCTGTGACTGCAGTCGATCGGGGCTGTGGTCGGTATATATCTCGTTGAAGTCTTTAAGACGACTCTGTGTTTGACGGTAGGGTGCTACGTCACGAACGATTTCTATAAAACCGGTTACCTTACCCATGGTTACACCACCTCCAGTTGTTCTGATGGCATTTTATCCTTACGGCTTTGCAAAACGCGCTTGTAGTCAGTGGGCATGACTTTGACAAACTTTTCAACACTGCTTGCCCAGTTGTCAATGATGTCTTTGGCCACTGGTGATTGTGTGTAGTCAAAGTGATTTTTAATCAGTGTCTTTAGCTCTTGCAGGTCTTCTGCCGCTTCAACGGTTTCAAGTTCAACCATGTCGGTGTTGCAGCACTCTTCAAATTGATTCTCTGCGTCGTAAATATAGGCAACTCCGCCGCTCATGCCTGCGGCAAAGTTGCGGCCTGTGCTGCCCAATACGACCACTCTGCCACCTGTCATGTATTCGCAGCCATGATCACCAACACCTTCTACCACAGCGCTCGCGCCACTGTTCCGAACGCAAAAGCGTTCGGCGGCAATGCCGCGCAGGTAACATTCACCGCTGGTCGCGCCATACAACACGACATTACCGGCAATGATATTGTCTTCTGCTGCAAAGCTGCTTTTGCGTGGCGGATACACAATAACTTTACCGCCGGATAGTCCTTTGCCGACAAAGTCATTGGCATCGCCTTCCACTTCGAGTGTGATTCCTTTGGCGAGCCATGCGCCAAAGCTCTGGCCGGCGCTGCCGGTAAATTTGAAGTGGATGGTGTTATCGCCAAGCATCTGTGCACCGACGTCGCCAATCACCCGGTTGGATAACAGTGCACCAACCACCCGGTTAGTATTGATAATTGGCAGCTCCTGATAGACCTTCTTACCGCTGAGTAGAGCAGGTGCGGCCAGAGCAATTAATCGATTATCAAGCGCTTTATCCAGTCCGTGATCTTGTTGGTGTATCTGGTATGAGCCGAGAAACTGATCGGGTTCTGTGGCTTTTTCAAGTATCAGTGATAAGTCGATGCCACGGGATTTCCAGTGTTGAACCGCATCTTCAGTTTTCAGTGCGTCAACCCGACCAACCATGTCATTGATGGTTTTAAAGCCAAGTTCTGCCATAATCATGCGTAACTCTTTTGCCACCATGAACAAGTAGTTGGTGACGTGTTCCGGCTGGCCTGCAAATTTCTTTCGTAGCACCGGATCCTGTGTTGCAATGCCGACCGGGCAGGTGTTCAGATGGCACTTGCGCATCATGATGCAGCCGAGTGTAATGAGCGGTGCAGTCGCTAAACCGAATTCTTCTGCACCCAGTAACGCAGCAATTGCTACGTCACGACCGGTTTTAATTTGACCATCGGTTTGTAAGACCACGCGTGAACGCAGATTGTTGAGCACCAGAGTCTGGTGTGTCTCTGCAATCCCAAGCTCCCAGGGCACTCCTGCATGTTTGATTGAGGTCAACGGTGAAGCGCCCGTACCGCCGCTGTCACCTGCAATGACCAGGTGATCCGCTTTAGCCTTAACCACTCCGGCCGCGACAGTGCCCACACCGACTTCAGCACCCAACTTGACGCTGATGCGCGCCTTCGGATTGGCATTTTTCAAATCATGGATCAGTTGCGACATATCCTCGATAGAGTAGATGTCGTGATGTGGTGGCGGGCTGATCAAGCCAACACCGGGTGTAGAGTGACGCAGTTTGGCGATATAGTCATCGACCTTGCCACCTGGCAGCTCGCCACCTTCACCGGGCTTGGCACCTTGTATGATCTTTATCTGTAGCTCATCGGCATTACTCAGATAATTGATGGTGACACCAAAACGGCCACTGGCTACTTGTTTGATGGCTGAACGCTTAGAGTCACCGTTAGCCATGGGCTTAAAACGCTCTGCATCTTCTCCGCCTTCACCGGTATTGGATTTACCACCGATGCGGTTCATCGCAACTGCCAGTGTTTCATGAGCTTCAGCACTGATGCTGCCGAAGCTCATAGCGCCAGTTGCGAAACGTTTAACGATTTCTTCTGCGGGCTCGACATCGTCTATGTTAATTGGGCCGCCGTTAACCTTGAGATTAAAGTCAAGCAGACCGCGCAGTGTTGCATTGCGGGTGTTTTGTTCGTTCGACTGTTTTGCGAACTGCCAATAGGCATCTTCATTGTTTGTTCGTGCGGCAACCTGCAGGTTGGCAATAGATGCAGGTTCCCACATGTGAGTATCGCCATGACGCCGCCAATGAAAATCCCCGGGGTTTGGCAATACCGTGACTTTATCTTCATAAGCTAGTTGATGGCGACGTTGCATTTCTTCCGCAAGCACCGATAGATTCACACCCTGAACTCGACTGGCAGTACCGACAAATGCCAGATCTACTACCTCGTTATCCAGGCCGACAATCTCGAAAATCTGTGCGCCTCTGTAAGACTGCAGTGTTGAGATACCCATTTTACCCATCACTTTGAGCATGCCCTTGCCAACAGCCTTGCGGTAGGTGGCAGTGACATCAGCCTCGCTCTTTATGTGAGTTGCATCCGCGAGTTGATCCTGCTGATAGGCACTCCAGAGTGATTCAAATGCCAGGTACGGATTGATAGCATCAACGCCGTAGCCCACCAACAGACAATGGTGATGAACTTCACGGGCCTCACCCGTCTCAAGCACCAACCCGATTTGTGATCGCTCTGACTGTTGGACCAAATGATGGTGTACAGCACCTACCGCCAAAAGCGAGCTAATCGGTACCTCGTGCTCAGAGACATTCCGGTCTGATAGCACGATAAGGCTGTCGCCACTGGCAATAGCCGTGCTGGCTTCAGCACAAATTCTTTTAAGTGCGGCTTTCAGTCCTGTATCTCCGGAGCCTGACGGAAAGGTTATATCAATAGTGCGAGTGCGCCAGCCACGATGATCGAGTTGTTTGATAGCTGCGAGTTCATCGTTGCTGAGTATTGGGTGCGGCAGATGCAAGCGATTGGCATGCTCAGGCCCTGGTTGTAACAAGTTGCGCTCAGGACCAATAAAACACTCAAGCGCCATGATGACTTCTTCACGTATGGCATCGATTGCAGGATTGGTCACTTGTGCAAAGCGCTGTTTGAAGTAGTCGTACAGCATGCGTGGTTTTTCAGACATCACAGCAAGCGATGCATCATTGCCCATGGAGCCAAGTGGGTCGCGAATTTCTCTGATCAGTGGTAACAACATGAACTGCATTGTTTCAGAGGTATAGCCGAATGCTTTCATGCGCTTGGAAAGTGTTTCTGTATTCAGCGTTTCACCACTGGATGCGGGCAGGGCCGACAGTTCCAGTTTTTGCGCGAGAAGCCAGTCTGCGTACGGTTCACGTTTGGCAATGCCAAGTTTGAGTTCTTCATCCGGAATCATCCGACCCGATTCAAAGTCGATTAAAAACATACGACCCGGTTGCAACCGACCTTTCTCAATGACAGTAGAGGGATCGATATCAACCACGCCTACTTCAGACGCCATGATGCACTTGTCGTCAGAAGTGATGTAGTAGCGAGAGGGGCGTAAGCCGTTTCTGTCCAGCACGGCGCCGATAACATTGCCATCACTGAAAGCGATAGAGGCAGGCCCATCCCAGGGCTCCATAAAGCTTGAGTGATACTCGTAAAATGCGCGCTTTTCAGCCGGCATTGCCTTGTGGTTTTGCCATGCCTCAGGAATCATCATCATGACTGACTCTTGCGCCGTGCGACCATTCATCAACAGAAATTCAAGCATGTTGTCGAATGAACCAGAGTCAGAACAGTCGGGTTCTATCACTGGATACAGTTTTTCTATTTGATCGCCGAATGAATCGCTCTTCGCCAGTGCTTGTCTTGAGTTCATTGCGTTCACGTTGCCGAGCAATGTATTGATCTCACCGTTGTGGCTCATGAATCGGTTCGGCTGCGCACGATCCCATGAAGGAAACGTGTTAGTGCTGAAGCGTGAGTGCACCATTGCCAGGTGAGTTTCGTATCTTTCGTCTCGAAGGTCGCGAAAAAACTGGAATAACTGATAGGGTGTGACCATGCCTTTGTAGACGATGATTCTTGAAGATAAAGAGCACACGTAGAAGGTATCGCCTTGTGGTACCACAGCCTCGGCTCTGATCCGATGCGATGAGTGCTTGCGTATTAAATATAGAGTACGCTCAAGCGCATCACCCGTGTCTTTAGTGGAGCTTACAAGCAGGTGCTTAAAGGCTGGCATCGCTGCTTTGGCTGCGTTGCCAATGTCAGCTCCGTCTACATCGATCTCGACATTGCGCCATCCCAGTAGCGTGGCACCCGCAGCTGTAATCTCTTCTTCAACAATTGCCATGCAACGTTGTTGTGCATCAGTGTCTGTTGGCAGAAAAACAATGCCTGCGCCATAGCTTCCGGCTTCCGGCAATGTTTGTTGTAACTCGGCTTCAGTTTGTTCGGTGTAAAGGCGATGCGGGATGGCCGTCATGATGCCAGCCCCGTCTCCCGTGTTAGTCTCGAAGCCGACACCACCGCGATGCTCCATCGCACAGTTCATCTGGTGCGCATCGCGCAAAATCTGGTTGCTCGGGCGGCCCTTTATGTCGCACACGAATCCGACACCGCAGCTGTCTTTTTCAAGGTCAGGGTCGTACAAGCCGCTCTTGGGCGGCAAACTTGTTGTCATCAGATTAGTCTCCAGGACTTCGGAGTGAGCCCGCACGGTCAGACTAATCCGACGTCGGTGCTACCACTGGGTGCTGCAAATTTGAACAGTTGCGGCGTTGCTGTGTGGGAGATTTCTGCAAGCGTTACCGCTGTGGCTAAATCCTTTTCCCGGTCGGTTGGGGGTATTTATCGAGGTGCGAGCGAACTTTGCGTTACAGGGTAACGGCGGCATCGACAGGCCAGATTCTGGTTATTTCTTCCCCGAACCGATTGTTAAATTTACAACATTACGTCGTCTAAATCAATCTCGGCGACAGGTCTAAAACGAATCGCAAGTATCCGTTTTCTGGAACTTAAGGTGTATTTAGTCACCAATCGTTCACGTTAGCGACAATTAGTAGATTTGTCCTATTCCAAAAGTAGGCCTGTCGTATTGCAGCTGTGACGAAACTGTAGCCAGTGAGCACTGGCGTGATGCTGTGGCTCAGGGATGCCAGTAACCACCAGTCTTAGCCGCTTGTCTGACTGCTGTTCAGGCGCACCCGACTGAAAACATCTGGCAGCGCTGGTAGATGAGTTGGTGTATTGCTAAGTAATAAGTAACAAGTGATGTGAATAGATTTCCCATCTACGTGTTTGGGCTGATGCAACGCGAGGTGAAAGTTTTTTAAATGGCAGCGCCTGGGCTTGTTCCGTGCAGCCCATGCGGATTAACTGCAAAATCAATGACTGCATACCTGACTGTTGCGTACTTAAATTACTACTAAGTGCCGGTAACTTGATTGGTTGCGCCGCTACAGGTGTTGCGGAATAATGCAGTGCCAGAACAATTTTCCGGTAACTCCATGACCAGAGCGACGGTATCTGCCTCGCCTGCGCGTCTGCGCGAAATTCCCTACAACTACACTTCTTTTTCAGATCGCGAGATTGTCTGTCGATTACTGGATTCGGCAGCGTGGGATGACGTACTGCAACTGCGTGGTAGTCGTCGTACCGGTCAATCAGCTCGCATGTTATTTGAAGTGCTTGGTGATATGTGGGTAATTATCCGTAATCCGTATATTCAAGATGATCTCCTCAGTATTGATCGCCGTCGCAAAGGCTTGCTTGCAGCACTGCATCATCGCCTTGATCAAATAGAAGCGCGTCAGGATGGTGATGAAACAGCACTGCGCCTGCTATCTCGCAGTCGACAGGCGGTACTCGATTTTGAAAAATGGCTAAACGATACTGCGCAGCTGCGCCAGCAGGCTAAAAAGCTCCTGTTAAAGGTTACCGCACCAGGGAATATTGATTTTGGTGGGCTGGCTCGGGTCTCGCACGTAACCGATGCCACCGACTGGCGCGTTGAATACCCGCTGGTGGTTGTTACGCCTGATAACGAATCACAAATGCAGCAAGTCGTGCAACAGTGTATCGCCGCGGGTCTCACCATTATCCCGCGCGGTGGTGGCACGGGATATACCGGTGGTGCGATACCACTGCACGCAGACACTGCTGTCATCAACACTGAAAAGCTCGATCAACTGGCCACGGTTCTGCCTCGTGAACTACCCGGTGTGGATGGCATGGTGTCGACCATACGCTGCGGCGCAGGTGTGGTCACCAGACGTGTGTCCGAGGCGGCAAAAGCTGCGAACCTCGTATTTGCTGTCGACCCAACATCGCAAGACGCAAGTACCATCGGCGGCAATGTGGCGATGAACGCTGGTGGTAAAAAAGCCGTGTTATGGGGTACGACACTGGATAATCTTGCCAGCTGGAGAATGGTTTGTCCGCAAGGCCGGTGGATAGAGGTGCAGAGACTGTCGCACAACCTTGGAAAGATTCATGATCAGGCTACAGTACAATTTGAAGTGACACACCGTCACTCAATCGATGGACCGGTCATTGGTGAGCCTGAAATTCTCGAGTTTTCAGGATCCGACTTTCGCGCAGGTGGCCTCGGTAAAGATGTCACGGATAAATTTCTTGGTGGTTTGCCCGGGGTTCAAAAAGAGGGTTGCGACGGGCTGATTACTTCTGCCGAGTTTATTCTGCATCGAGCGCATGAGTACACGCGCACCGTTTGCATGGAGTTCTACGCTCGCGATCTACACACAGCAGTACCTGCCATTGTTGAAGTTAAAGACACCATCGATGCGTTGCCCGATGTCCAGCTTGCAGGTCTCGAACATCTGGACGATCGCTACATAAAGGCCGTAGGCTATAGTCCTAAAGCGTCACGTGGGCAGTTGCCGCGCATGTTATTACTGGCAGATATTGTCAGTGATTCTGAAGATTCGGTTGCTGCGGCTGCCGCATCTATGGTGCGCATAATTAATCAGCGCGATGGTGAAGGATTTATTGCCGCCAGTGCTGAAGCTCGAGAGCGCTTCTGGGCGGCTCGATCACGAACCGCTGCAATCGCGGCGCATACCAATGCATTTAAAATCAATGAAGACGTTGTCATTCCAATATCAGCACTTGCGGTCTATAGCGAGGGAATAGAGCGCATCAATATTGTTCAATCGATTCGCAACAAGCTTGAAAATGTTGAAGGGTTATATGAGCTCTTTCAACAACCACTGGCACTGCAGCTGGGAGCTGATGATGGCACAGGTGGTGATGAGCAAAAGCAGATCGATGAGCAGCACCAGAAAACTGCTCAAAATCTGATACAAACAGTCCGTGAGCGATGGCAGGCAATGCTCGACCGACTGGATCAGCCGTTATCAGCCTGTGCCGATCTTATTGGCAATTCTTGTGATGAACTATCAGAAGATCAGCCATTACTACAAGCTTTCTTGTTGCGATGCATAGTGGTATCGATACGAGTCGAGGTAGAACGACCGCTAAAAGAAATCTTTAACGGTCAGCGTTATCAGTCGGTGCGTGAGCAGATTGATGCGGTGCATGAGAAAGTCCGTCCAGGCCGGTTGTTTGTCGCGTTACATGCTCATGCGGGCGATGGCAATGTGCACAGTAATATTCCCGTTAACTCCGATGATTATCACATGATGCAGTCTGCCGACGGTATGGTAGATGAGATCATGGAGCTTGCGACATCATTGGGCGGGGTCATTTCCGGTGAGCACGGTATCGGGCTGACTAAAATGCAGTACCTGGATAATGCCAGTGTGGAGCGTTTTGCCGAGTATAAGAATCAGGTCGATCCCGATGGGCATTTTAATCGCGGTAAGCTAATGCCGGGTTCGGGATTGCAGGGCGCTTACACGCCATCCTTTCGATTGCTAAAGCAAGAGTCAATTATTCTGGAGCAGAGTGATCTTGGCTCGTTAAACGACAGCATCAAGGATTGTCTGCGTTGTGGTAAATGCAAACCTGTGTGCAGCACTCATGTGCCTCGCGCCAATTTGTTGTACTCACCGCGCAATAAGATACTCGCTACCGGCTTGATCATTGAGGCGTTCTTATATGAAGAGCAAACTCGTCGCGGTATTTCTATCAGACACTTTGAAGAGATGAACGATGTGGCAGATCACTGTACCGTCTGCCATCGTTGTCTGGCACCTTGCCCGGTTAATATTGATTATGGTGATGTGAGTATCCATATGAGGCGCATACTCACAGACCAAAACAAGCGAAAAAAGAAGATTGGCACGACGGCATCTATGGCATTTTTAAATATGCGAGATCCGGCAACTATCAATATAGCGCGTAAGGTGATGATCGATTGGGGCTTTGCGGCTCAGCGTACTGGCAATGCCGTGCTTGGAAAAATCCCCGGATTGTTTAAGCAGCGTAAGGCACCACCACCGACCGTGGCAGGCAAGGTTAATTCAGTAGAGCAGGTAGTCCATTTTGTTAATCGCAAGTTGCCTTCGAAGAAATACTTACCTACAAGGCCGATGCGCGCAATCCTTGGTGTAGAGGATGCGTCTTACGTACCTATTCTTAGAAATCCTGCTGTTGTGGATGAAAATAGCGAGTCAGTATTTTATTTTCCGGGCTGTGGTTCGGAGCGATTGTTTAGCAAGGTAGGTCTTGCCACGCTTGCAATGCTTTATGATGCTGGTGTTCAAACCGTGCTGCCGCCGGGTTATCTGTGCTGTGGTTACCCGCAAACCTCATCGGGTGATCATGAAAAGGGTCAGGAAATCACCACTGACAACAGAGTGCTGTTTCATCGAGTGGCGAATACTCTGAACTACCTTGATATTAAAACGGTAGTTGTATCATGCGGTACCTGTATGGATCAGCTGTTAAAATATGAGTTTGAACAAATATTTCCGCAGTGTCGATTGGTGGATATTCATGAGCTGTTGATGGAGAAAGGCTATAAAACAGAAGGGGTCGAAGGGGTTCAGTATCTCTACCATGATCCGTGTCATAGCCCGATGAAAACCCATAGCCCCATGAAAGTCAGTCGTGCGCTAGTGGGCGATAATGTAATCCTGTCTGATCGTTGCTGTGGTGAAGCTGGTACGTTCGCTGTCGCCAGACCGGATGTCGCCAATCAAGTGCGTTTTCGCAAGGCAGAAGAATTACAGAAAGGGGTTGCTGAGCTTACCGGGTCTCCGGTTGCGACTGATGGTAACGTTAAAATGCTAACGTCATGCCCCGCCTGTGTACAGGGGCTATCGCGCTATGAAGATGAAACCGGTGTTGAAACTGATTACATCGTCGTTGAAGTTGCTAAACAGATTCTAGGCGATAACTGGATAGATGATTTTATTGAGCGGGCTCAACATGGCGGAGTTGAGAAAGTGCTGCTTTAAGTCATGTGTAGTTGCCGAGTGAGGGATTCAATTGAAGATGTAATCAGTTGCCACCTAAGTTGATAATGCCAGGTGGCAACCCGGGCAGTGATGCTTGCTGATGGTAGTTTTCAGTTGGAGCTTTAGTGGGCGCTGGCAAAATCGATAGAAACTAAAACTCGCGCTCCAGTAACCTGTAGTTATGTGCTCGAAACACTAGAACTGGTAGCCTATAGAAATAAAGGGAATTAGATCCTCTGTGCCACTTATATCCTGTCCGTTATCGTCAACCAATGGATCGACTTTCATTAAGTCCAGGCCAAGCAGCAAGCCGGAGGAATTATTCCCAGAGAAATGGTAATTGGCATGAAGACTAACTGCAGTAGTTGTCGAGATGTACAGAGGCGTAGTAATGATGTTGTAGTGACTAGCAAAGCTCAAGTTTTTTGATACCGCGTATTCATAGCCAAATGATGATCCAATCGCACCCATGCTGAGCTTTACGCTATTGTTACCGTGGCGTATTCCGCCTTGCCATCCAACGCCTGAGTATTGAAACCCCAGTCCGACGCCGTTTCTGAATTCCACCGCATGACCTAGTTGGGAAACGGACAGTAGAAATAGTAGTATTGTAAGTCTCTTCATTGTTGAATCTCGCTACCTGTTGTTCGTGGATAAGCACTGGCTGTGATGAGCACTGGCTGTGGTAAGTGAGTCGATTTATTATCTACTCAATGCGCACGATAGTAGTTGTAGGAGATAGGCTGAAAGGGTAGTCATACTGGCTCATGGGTCTAGAACCATCGGACTTGCCGAGCAGTTCACACTGTGAACCGGTCTTGTTTCATAATCTGAAACCCGTTGACGGGGGCGTAATATCAGTGGTCCGTTGTTGAACCAAACTGCTGCGGTAAAAAGCTATAAAAATCGACTGCGAATAGGTCATGCGAATACGATTCGCTGTATCGCCATGCCACACCTGCACTCTAATGACCCAATTCATTCTAACACGCGCCCAGTGTATGATTGAGGCTGACACTGGATGCCGAGATTAAGGTTTGCTGGTCTCAACCACAGGCGACAGTCGGGTTTGCGCTGTGAGAGAGTTGTAAGCATACATTTCAGAATAGGGAACACAAGTGTATAGACATAGAAGATCTTCGGCAATTTCAAGACTACTTTTGGTGAGTTTTTCATCCCTGGTACTTTACGGCTGTGCAAGCCTTGGTAAGAAAGATTGTCTTTCCGGTGACTGGGGGTCCATTGGTTTTGATGACGGGGCAGATGGCAAAGTCTCCGCAGATCGACTGGCATCGCACGCAAAGGCCTGCGCCAAGCACGGAGTGGTGCTTGATGAAGCACTTTACCAGACTGGCTATGATGATGGTCTGAAAACCTACTGTACAACTGAAAATGGATACTCAGTCGGGTCAGAGTTTGAGGACAGAAGTTTTAACAGAAGCGGTTATAACAATGTTTGCCCGGTCGATTTGAGATTCGATTTTCTGACGGGCTACGTTAATGGTTTAAAATTCACTCTCGATACCGTATCCCGTGAGCTCACCGAAGAAAGAGCACAGCTCGATAGAGACAGGACTGCCTTTTTAATATTGATAGCAGTCAGTTCATCAAAAGCTGAAGACATGGAGCAACGTATTGAGGAGACGGAAGAATCGATCAATGAGAATGAATCTACAATGAACTCATTGATTAAAGAAATCGATAAATGGGTTCAGGTCGATCCTGAGCTTGAGAAACTTCTACGCTAGAAATTTAGCGACTGGAGTTAACGGTGGCTGTTGCTTGTGCACTACGTTTACCAGTGTTCCGCATGCCTGAATTGTGAGGACAAATTCTAATGCGATACTGAACCAGACCCGTTTGTTTACTCTGGGTCTGGTTCAGCAAATGCCAGATTGAATGACTAAGTCAGGCTTGCACCGGTGTTGGTGTCAAAGAAGTGTGCAAGTTCCGGGTTGATACCAAAGCTCACAAACGAACCTTTTGGTACGCCGGGCGGCTTTTCGGTTTTAGCGATAAATTCAACATTGGTTTCTGTTAACAAATGCACCAATGCGTATTCACCGAGATTCTCCACAAGCGATAGCTTACCTTCGATAACGGCATTGGCTGGATCGACTACCACCAGATGTTCAGGGCGCATACCGACCTGCATATCCGTTGCTACTGCTCTACCCAGTATGGCTGCGCCATTTGGTGTCAGATCACCAGCCTGGAAAAAATTCATCTTTGGGCTACCGATAAACTGAGCGACGAAAGCGTTGTCGGGTCGTTCATACAGGTCGATTGGTGATCCGACTTGCTCAATTCTTCCATCACGCAGTACGACAATTTTATCAGCCAGAGTCATTGCCTCTACCTGATCGTGTGTGACATAGATCATTGTGGTCTGCAGACGCTCGTGTAGCCGTGCGATTTCTAACCGGGTCTGTACGCGTAGTGCGGCATCAAGGTTTGATAAAGGTTCGTCGAAAAGAAAAACTTCTGGCTGACGAACGATGGCACGACCGATCGCCACACGCTGGCGTTGGCCGCCCGACAGGTTACGAGGGCTGCGATCCAGGTAGTCGGTGATCTGCAGAATATCAGCTGCGGCCCGTACACGTTTGTCGATTTCTTTTGGGTCGGTTTTAGCCTGTTTAAGGCCAAACGCCATGTTCTTGTATACCGTCATGTGGGGATAGAGCGCATAGGTCTGGAACACCATCGCGACGCCACGTTTGGACGCTGCAACTTCATTGACCTGAGTGTCTCCAATCGCGACTGTACCACCCGAGATCTCCTCTAGGCCTGCGATCATGCGCAGCAATGTCGACTTACCACAGCCTGATGGGCCAACGAAGACGACAAACTCACCGTCAACGATATCCAGGTCCACCCCGTGCATGACCTGTACATCACCATAGCTCTTGCGTACGTCGCGCAGCGTTAAACTGGCCATTTTGACTCCATTTCTTTGATTTCTTGTCGCAATGTATCAGCGAATTCAGGATAGCTTGAGGGCAAGTCACCCCAAAGCTGTTGGTTAGTGATGAAGGCATCGGTTCCTAACAGAGATTGCAGATCTGACCAGGCAGGCTCTACATACTTAAAATCTATCTTGCCGGCATCTACGTGCAGTGCGAAAACATACCAACTGGCGATACTGCGGATAGCGTGAACCGGAACTATCCCTTGCTTAAAGCAGCCCTCAATAGTCGGGCGTATGAAAATTGGAAATTTGACCATGCCATCAGCACAAATGCGGGCAACGGTGTCACCGATTGCGACATTGCCAAAACGCTGAATGATCTTTTCCAGGTAGTCTGTTTTTGAAAAGGGCAGGTCGATAGTCAGCGCTGGCAGAACTTCTTTGTTCTCGAAATTCTTGAAATGCTCAAGCAGATGCGGGACGCGCATAGCGGCATCAAACGTTTCGATTCCCTCCAGTGCTGCCAGATACGCTAAACAAGTGTGGCCGCCGTTCAGGACTCTGATCTTGGTTTCTTCGTAGGCATCAACATCAGCAGTCACTGTTGCTCCTGCTTTGCCGAGATCGGGCATGTCCGAAGCTGCCAGAGACTGAATCACCCATTGAATGAAGTCTTCAGCCATTATTGGTGAAGTGACATTAGAGCCTACCAGCTCAGAAATCTCTGCACTGAGTGAATCGGGGCTTCTGGGGGTAATACGATCAACCATGGAGCAGGGGAAGGCAACGTTGTCTTCAGTCCAGTCAGCGAGCTCGGTTTGTTTGCAAGCTCTGAAATACGACAACAAGTTGCGTCGAAGCATTTTGCCGTTCTGGCGGATATTGTCGCAACAGGCGATGGTGATCGGTTGATCGATAGTGGCTTTGCGTTTAGCCAGTGCTTCAAGCAAGTAAGCGTAAACGCTTTTTGCATCGTTTCCGGATACTTCAGCGCTAATGGTTGGGTCAGCGAGATTTAGATCGCCATTCTGGTCTGTGTAGTAGCCGCTTTCCGTGACAGTAATAGTGACCAGATGAATACCTGGCTCGCACAGCAGGGCTTCGGTTTCATCCTTGCTTACACTCCAGTCTGAGAACTTTACATGGCTACGCACAAGACGCACGTCCACCGCGCCATCAGATGAATAGGATTTTACGTAGTATCCGTCATGCGCTTCGATATCTTTTTCGGTTTGCTTGAAATACTCGGACTCAGACTCACGAAGATTTACCGCTACAATTCCCCAGCGCAAGTCTCCTGTGGTTTCAATGTAGTCGTCAAGATAGACTGCCTGGTGCGAACGATGGAAAGCACCAAAACCCAAATGCACCACACCGACATTACAGTCTGCTCGGTTGTAGGTGGTGGCATAGATTTCAGCCGCGGTTAATTGTTCGGCTTTAGCGCTGCTCATGACAAAGTCTCGAAGTTAGGTGCGAGATCTTTGCGCGCAGTTTCGCGATACTCAGACGGCGTCATTCCTCTCACTTTAAGGAAGTGTCGATTGAAATTAGCAAGGTTTTTATAACCCGCTTCCTGTGCAATAGACGTAATTTGATCATCAGATGCATAGAGCATCCCGCAGGCTTGCCCGATCCGAATTCTGTTTAAGAAATCAACAAAGCTATGGCCCGTTACTGCATGAAAATTTCTGCTGAAAGTGACTTCTGTCATGTTGGCCATTTCCGCAGCCTGAGCCACGGAGAATGCTTCAAAAAAGTTCTTGGTAACGTGGTCAACTACCTGAGCGATGCGAGCTTGCTTACTGCCGCCTTCAGGCTGAATAAGCTTGGCGATGGACAGTGATTTTTTTTCTGCATGTTCATTTAATCTCACCAGAAAACGCACAAAGGCAAGTATGCGTTCTGCACCGCGGTTATCGCGTATAGATTCCATGTGTCCGCGGGCAAAGGTGGGATTAAAGCCTTCAAAAAAGATACCCGACTGTGCCAGTTGAAGCATACGCAACACTTGTGAAAATTCAGGAAAGCCTGACGCGAGTTTCTCGACGCTTTCGTGGCTGAACTGAATAAGCATGTCCCGAACTTCAACAGGCTCCGACCACACTTGATCTGTGATCCAGTTGTGAGGAAGGTTGGGGCCTGTCATGAAGAGGTCGCCGGCTTTGAAATCGCCAATGAAGTCTCCGACAAATGCTTTGCCCCGGGTCTCGACAATCAAATGCAACTCGTATTCTTCATGGGTGTGCCATCGACACAGATCCGAGGGCCATCCATGTTCAAGATAGCGAATAGACCGGGTACTGCGATCAACCTTTTCTATTTCGGGTTCGATAATCGACATGCAATTGGCTCAGGCGCACATGCCTGTGAGGTCAATGATGCAGACGGAAAGGCCAAACTTCATTTAACCGCTCCGAAGGTTAAGCCACGGACCAGTTGCTTTTGACAAAACCATCCCAATACGATGATGGGTCCGACAGCAGCGGTTGATACAGCAGACAGACGTCCGAAAAACAATCCTTCCGGTGCCCGGTTACCTTCAATCAGTTTGGAGAGTGTTGCCGCTTCTGTGGTTGTGAGACGAACTGTCCAGTAGGCTTCATTCCAGCAAAAAATAAAACACAGCAGCGCAGTTGATGCGACACCACCCCAGGCCAGCGGGATAAGAATGTCTTTAATTTCACCCCAGGTGCTAACGCCATCCATTTTACCGGCTTCAATGATTTCTTTTGGTATCTCTTTAAAGTAGGTAAACAGCATCCAGATCACAATCGGCAAATTAATAAGACAAAGCACGAGTATGACCAGGAAATGAGTGTCGAATATGCCGAGGAAATTCTTGGTTAAGAAAGTCATCGGGTAGAGTACAGCCGCTGCGGGTAACATCTTGGTTGACAGCATCCACATCAGAATGTCTTTAGTGTGACGGCTGGGGTTAAATGCCATGGCGTATGCTGCCGGCACGCCGACGAACAATGCAAACAGGGTTGCGAACGTTGCGACAATGACCGAGTTAATGGCAAAGCGCCAGTAATCGTAGTTTTCGGTCATGTTGGTGTAGTTTTCCAACGTCGGCGTAAATTTGAATAGAAACTCGGGCTTTACGGCATCGGCGTCGGTTTTAAAGCTGGTAAAGATCATCCAGAAAATAGGAAAGAAAAATATCAGCGCGACGATCCATGCGAGTAGTGGCCAGAATATTCTTCCAAACCGTGATTCTTGTGCAACTGCAGCCATTGTTCTCTCCTAATCCATCATGCTCTTGCCAACCATACGCAACAGGAATATTGCGACGATGTTGGCAAGGATTACGGCGAAAATGCCAGTTGCGCTGGCTGCACCAATATTATTCGATGTGAACTCACCTATGAGATAGGGCAGGTTCTTGTTGCCGTTACCACGACTCACGATTTCAATTTCAGCGTAGAGCGAAAGATGAAAGATCGATTGAATCATCACCACGATCGCGATCGGTCGCGCAAGATGCGGCACGGTTAGATTGCGAAAACGAGACCAGGCATTTGCGCCATCAAGAATTGCAGCTTCTTTTTGGCTTTCATCTTCGGACTGAAGTGATGTCATGAAAATCAATACCGCGAATGGTGTCCACTGCCAGGTGACCATCATGATGACTGCATAGGCCGAGGTTTGCGTGGCGCGAAACGATATCGGTTCAAATTCCGGCCATAGTGAAAAGAAGGCGCCAAGCACCGGGAAGTCCCTGAGCCCTGCCACTATATTGTTGATTCCGTCTACAGCGATACCATTCAGGCCCAGCACCGGATCAAGGATCATATTGATCCACAACACAGCGTTAACCGCTGGCATCACAAAGAAGGGTGAAATTAGCAGAACGCGTACAATGCCGCGGCCTGGGAAAGATCGATTCACAAGCATGGCGAAAGCCAGGCCCAAAATAACGGTTAAAACTAAAATGCTCACTACGATTAAAAGACTGTTCTGGATCGCAAACAGGAAGTCTTTGTTATTTAAGACGTACTCGTAGTTTCCAAAGCCCCGCCAGTTGTCAATACTGGGAGATGTCCATTCGGGTCTGCGCAGACTGTTCAGTACATAGCGTATAAACGAAAAAAAGAGCGTCATGCCAAGTGGCACAAGCATCCACATGAGTAACAACAAAACTGCTGGTGTTTGTAACAGCTTGGGTATTGTTCTGTCTGCCATAGCTCTTTCTTTAAACCTTACAAAACTCGTGGGCTGGTTTGTTGAAGGTACCGATGTCTTTTTCCGCGACTTGGAATACAGCTATCCAGACCATTGCCAGTGTCTTTGGCCTTAGGTTTTAGGCGAAATCATTGGTTCAAAAAAAGGCCCGGCGGATTCCCGCCGAGCCTTCCGGTCTACTTAGGTTGGTATTACATTACCTGTGAGACTTAGCTACTTAGTAGTATCCAGCTTCCTGCATGATCGCATCAGCTGCTTCTTGTGCTGCCGCAAGTGCGTCGTCAACTGACTTCGCGCCGGAAAGAGCTGCTGCCATTTCCTGTGCAACTGCGCTACCTACTTCAGGGAACTCAGGGATAGCTGCGAACTGAACGCCAACATACGGCTTCAGGTCAGTGGCTTCAGGAGCCGCTGATTCGATTGCCATCATTTCAGCTTCAGCAAACTGAGCAGCTTCTTTGAACTCAGGGTAGGCGTAAGTTGAAGCACGAGTACCAGTTGGTACGCTTCCCCAACCGAAGTCAGGATGACACCGCATCAATAGTCCCCGGGTGCTGGCGGCAGATTTCAACACCAACCGTGCC
>CAZQKJ010000022.1:0-20984 GCA_964593315.1 uncultured Granulosicoccaceae bacterium | reverse complement strand
CATAGCAGCGGCAGCGGTAATCACCACAACCACTGTATACGCGATCCGCATGGTTCTGGCTGGCACATCAGGCGAGGCAACCTCAGTAAGATCACTCCACTCCCAGGCGCCAGCACCGGTAAACACCATTAAGAACAGCGCAAAGAAGAAGTCATTCCACCCGAGAATTGCCCACAAGGCGATAGCAGATAAGATGACTGCTGTAATAACTCTTTGCTTTAACATGTGATGATTCAGTCCTGCTGCAAAATTATCCAGCTACAAAGTCAGCTAGCTATAACGTCAAGGAGAGCGAACCCGTACTAGCCAGGTATCCTGACCTGATGCCACCGTGTACCGCTCACTCATCCACCGACCACACAAGCGCCTGTTACTCAATCGGAGTTATTCGGCAGACACCTTAACTTGTTCACCGGTCTGGCCAAAACGTCGCTGGCGTTTTGCGTAATTATCCAAAATGGTATCAAGCTCCTGACCGTTAAAGTCGGGCCACAATGTTTCAGTAAATGCGAGTTCACTGTAAGCCAGATGCCAAAGGAGAAAATTACTTAACCTTTGCTCACCACCGGTACGTACAAAAAGATCGGGCTCCGGACAACCCGCAAGCCAGGTGTGATCAGAAATAGCTTTTTCATCAATCATGGCAGGATCAAGCTCACCTGCGGCAACCTTGGCTGCAATGCCATTCATCGCGCTAACTAACTCACCACGACCACCATAATTCACGGCTATGTTGAGCTGCATCCCGGTATTGTCTGCAGTCCGGCTGGTTGCCGTTTCTATTTCGCGGTGCAAACTATCAGAGAATCTTGATAGCTCACCAATGAATCGCATTCGGATATTGTTTTCATGAAGCTTATTCAACTCACTGCGAATGGCCTTGATGAAAAGCTCCATCAAAAAATTCACTTCGGTCTCGGGGCGACGCCAGTTCTCACTGCTGAATGCATACACTGTCAGTGCATCAATACGCAAACGCGCACAGTGCTCGACTATAGCTCGGGTGGCTTTGACACCCGCCTGATGTCCCGAACTACGCGGCTTACCGCGGTTTTTGGCCCAGCGGCCGTTGCCGTCCATAATGACAGCAATGTGCTTTGGTAATTCTTTCATGGCGGCGACTTACTCTGGCCGTGAAAACTTAGGTTGTAAAAATCAGTGTGTTGAGCGCGAGCCCTTACACCTCCATCAATTCAGCTTCTTTGGTCTTGAGCAATTCATCGACCTTACCAATATGTTCATCAGTTGCCTTCTGAATGAGATCCTGACCCTTACGCTCTTCATCTTCAGAAATTTCTTTCTCTTTTTGAAGATCTTTTAGATCGCCATTGGCATCGCGGCGAATATTTCGAACACTGACTCTGGCATTCTCGGCTTCCGCACGTACCACTCGCACAAGATCCTTACGCCGCTCCTCTGTCAGTGGCGGCATGGGTATTCTAATTACGGTACCTGCACTTGAAGGATTCAAACCCAGATCAGAGTTAATGATCGCCTTTTCTATCGGTGCCACCATATCTTTTTCCCATGGCGTAACAGTGAGTGTTCGGGAATCTTCAATGGCAATTTTGGATACCTGATTAAGCGCCGATGAATTACCGTAGTAATCTACCTTGATGTGATCGAGCAGACTGGTATGCGCTCGTCCAGTGCGAATACGACCAAACTCGTTCTGCAGCGATTCCAGACTCTTCATCATCCGGCCGGCGGCATCCTTTTTTATATCATCAATCATTTTTAATTACTCTCCACTTTCTACAACAGAACCAACAGACTCACCGGTCACAGCACGAACCATCTCTCCCGGGGTATTCATATTGAATACTTTCAACGGGAGATTATTGTCTCTGCACATAACAATCGCCGTGGTGTCCATCACCGCGAGCTTGCGAGTGATCACTTCATCATAAGTGATACGATCAATCTTCACTGCATCTGTGTGTTGGTTCGGGTCTTTATCGTAAATGCCATCAACCTTGGTGGCTTTGAGCATCACGTCCGCACCAATCTCAACCGCTCGTAAACTGGCCGCTGTATCGGTGGTAAAAAACGGGTTGCCGGTGCCGGAGGCAAATATTACCACTCGCCCCTTTTCCAGGTGCCGGACCGCTCGTCGACGAATATAGTCTTCGCACACCTCGTTAATCTTGAGCGCAGACATAACGCGACAATAAACCCCTTTGCGCTCCAGCGTATCCTGCAGGGACAAGGCGTTAATCACTGTGGCAAGCATGCCGATATGATCCCCGGTGATACGATCCATGCCGCCTTCCGCGAGATAGGCACCGCGAAAAATATTGCCGCCGCCAATGACCACTGCCACTTCAATATCGGCTGCAATCAACTCAGCGATTTCTGAAGCAATCCTGTCAATAAACTCCGGCTCAATTCCATACTGGAGTTCACCCATCAGCGCCTCGCCGCTGAGCTTAAGCATTATGCGTTTTCTTGCAGTTTCGTTCGTAGCCATAATGAACTCTTAGGTGTGTGGTCAAATGACCACGTGGAATAACATCGGAATTGTGCCATAAAAAAGCCGGCTAACTTGCCGGCTTTAATGTCACCTATTGTAGATTGCAAACGCACTGCCCGCACATCGGTATGTTGTCATCAGGCCAGAGGCCATCAATCGCCCTTGACCTGTGCCATCACTTCTTCAGCGAAGTTCTCGGTCTTCTTTTCTATTCCTTCTCCGACTTCAAATCTCGCAAAAAAGTGCGCCTCGGCATCTTCTGCTTTCAGCAGCTTAGCTACCGTCTGGTCAGGATTCTTAACGAAAGGCTGGCCAAGCAAGGTGATCTCTGCCAGATACTTACGTAAACGTCCCTCGACCATCTTTTCGATGATCTCTGCTGGCTTGCCGCTTTCCGCCGCTTCGGCCACCAGGATTTTCTTTTCCTGCTCAAGCACTCCTTCAGGAACATCTGACTCACCGATGCATACGGGGCGACTGGCCGCCACATGCATAGCTACATCACGCGCCAGACTCTCGGCACCGCTGACTTCAGTCACGACACCAATACGCTCGCCGTGGCGATACACACCGGCAGTGCCATTGGCCATTTCATGGCGGATAAAGCGACGAACCTGGATGTTCTCACCAAGCTTGGATACCAGCTCCTGCCGAACATGCTCAAGCGTTGAACCACCGGCATCCATAGCACCGATCGCTTCAACGTCTGCCGGATTACCTGCCAATACAGCCTTGCAGACCGCTTGTGCATAACCCGTGAAGTCGTCGCCCTTGGCAACAAAATCGGTCTCGCAGTTAACTTCTGCCATCGCTACTGTCTTGCCATCGTCACTGGCTTCCACTGCGATGACACCTTCTGCCGCTATACGGCCAGATTTTTTGTCAGCTTTAGCCAGACCCGATATACGCATCTGTTCTGCCGCGGCATCCAGATCACCGTCCGCTTCTACGAGTGCGGTTTTGCATTCCATCATGCCTGCGCCGGTTCTCTCGCGCAGTTCCTTTACCATTGCTGCTGTTATTGCCATTTGAATTGACCTGTCTGGTTCATTGCCGCCACATGGCGGACGCGATGCGCTCACGCGCACCGGATTTGGTTACTTGCGTTCACCGCTTTCTGCTTGTACCTGCGCTTGCAAACTCGCAGGCCCGGAGCGGATTAGCTGCTGGCAGGCGTCTCTGAATCGCTGGCACCGTCTGCGGCTGGAGTGGCCGCTGGTGCCTCTGCAGACTCAGGTGCCGCTGCGGCTTCAGTCGCCGCTGCTGCGAGTGCCGCCTCAGCTTCTGCTGCCGCATCTGCTGCTGCGTCTGCTGCTGGTGCAGGTTCGGCTGCCGCTGCGGGTTTTACTTCTGTGTATTCCTTACTACCCGCTACCGCACTTGAAGTTTTACCCGCCTGAATCGACTCGGCTGCGGCATCCACGTAGAGCTGGATAGCGCGCACGGCGTCGTCGTTACCGGGGATGACATAATCCACATCGTGTGGTGAATTGTTGCTATCGACTACAGCCACAATCGGGATGCCCAGCTTGCGAGCTTCCGCAATAGCGATTTTCTCGTAGCCTGTGTCAACTACAAACAACGCATCCGGAAGGCGGTCCATGTTCTTGACACCACCGAGGCTTTTGTCGAGCTTTTCCAGTTCACGACGCAGAGTCAGCGCTTCTTTCTTGCTGAGCCTCTCTTCACCACCACTGGCAAACATTTCTTCCAGCTCAAGCATCCTTTTCACCGACTGCTTGACGGTCTTGAAATTGGTCATCATGCCGCCAGGCCAGCGGCGATTCACGAACGGCATGTTGCAGGCATTAGCCGCATCTTTGACGGCATCACGAGCGGCACGCTTGGTACCAACAAACAGTACCCGGCCATTTTTGGCTGCCAGACTACCAAGGAAATTCATCGCATCGTCGAGTGCAGGCACGGTGCTCTCGAGATTGAAGATATGGATCTTGTTGCGTTCGCCGTAGATGTAGGGTGCCATTTTCGGGCACCAGTAACGGGTTTGGTGGCCGAAGTGCACACCGGCCTCAAGCATTTGGCGCATGCTTACTTTAGACATAAGACTGTTCTCGATTGTATTGGGTTAGGCCTCCGCCCCGTCGAGCATGCAACCTGTCTGAGTCATCAGACCGGCACCCGGCATGTTCAGCTACAGGGGCGTGTGGATTCCGGATTGTCCGGTTGAGTGACAGGTGTACACAAAACGCACCAGTCAGCCGCCAATTATAATCCAGAAACTCGCTTTATTCCAATACAATACCGGTCAGCCGGTACAAATATTATGCTCTGCTGTAATCTGGCGCTCAGACCGATACTCGGCGGGCCTCAGTAGCACTAGAGGCGAACCGGCAACAGCAGGCCTGAAACACCTGCTTTTAGACAAGCGCCAGCGTAATTTTTAAGGACCAGACCAACACAATGTCAGCACGCCATACGGTACCCATAAAATCCCTTGCCGAGATAGAAAAAATGCGCGTGGCCGGGCGCATGGCAGCTGAAGTACTGGATTTGATCACCGAGCACGTCAAACCCGGGATCACCACAGACGAGCTCAATACCATCTGCCACGAGCACATCACCCAAGTGCAGAAAGCGATTCCCGCCCCGCTCAACTATCGCGGATTTCCAAAATCCATCTGTACCTCACTCAACCATGTGGTCTGCCACGGCATACCGGGCGATCGGGTATTGAAGAAAAAAGACATCGTCAACATTGATATTACTGTCATCAAAGACGGCTATCACGGCGATAGCAGTCGCATGTATCACGTAGGCGAACCGACCATCAAAGGCAAACGCATCTGCGATATCGCACTGGACTGCCTCAACCTGGGCATTGAGCAGGTAAAACCCGGCGCTACCCTCGGCGATATCGGTCATGCGATTCAGGTCTACGCAGAGGCAGAGCGCTGCTCAGTGGTACGAGAGTACTGCGGACATGGCATCGGCAGACTTTTTCATGAAGAACCGCAAGTCGTACACTATGGCCAGCCCGGCCAGGGGCTGGTGCTGGAAGCCGGCATGGTCTTCACCATTGAGCCGATGATCAACGCTGGTAAACGTCAGGTAAAATTACTACCCGACGAATGGACAGTGGTCACCAAAGATCGGAGCCTGTCTGCACAATGGGAACACACTGTGCTCGTCACGGACACTGGCTATGAACTACTAACACTCGCTCCAACCGAGGTCTAGACGCTTGCAAACAACCTCATCGCAACCGCAGGAAGTCACTGACCTCATTCATCTGCCCGCGATGCTTGAAAAAATTGATGCCGCAAACAATAGCATCGATGCCTACAAGAACGCGCTGTCAGAAACTGGCCAAACACTGACAGAACTTTTTTTTCAAGGTGCGCCAATCGCAGAGTTAATCGGCTGGCAATCTGCAATCATCGATAGTCTGGTTAGCCATATATGGCAGAACACCATACCCGCCAATGCCAGAAACGCCGTAGCGCTTGTTGCGGTCGGCGGCTACGGGCGCGCTGAACTACACCCGCGATCAGACATAGACATACTCATACTCACAACCCGAAATTTTACTGGCGCTGATGAAGAAATAGGAAAATTCATCACGCTGCTGTGGGATCTCGGCCTTGATATCGGCCACAGTGTCAGAGACGTTAAACGCTGCATAAAGGAAGCTGAAGCCGACATCACTGTCATCACCAACATGATCGAAAGCCGTTACGTCTGCGGCAACAGAGATCTGTTTGTTAAGCTGACTGAGGCAATACGCCCCGATAAGATCTGGCCGGTAGATAAATTTTTTGCAGCCAAACTTCAGGAACAGAGAGACCGACATAAAAAATACCATGGCACGGCCTTCAGACTGGAGCCCAACATAAAGGAAAGCCCCGGTGGCCTGCGCGACATCCAAACCATAGAGTGGATGCTGATACGCCTGTACGGAAACTCAAACCTGCAAGCCTTAGTTGCCGACGGGTTCCTGAATACTCAGGAACTTGAAGAACTTACCGAAGATCGAGACAAGTTGTGGCGTATTCGTTTCCTACTACATATAAAAAGCCAACGCAAAGAAGACCGCCTGCTGTTCGATTATCAGCGTGATCTGGCTACAGACTTCAATTACGAGCAACCGGAAGAACACAGCAACGAAGCGGTTGAGCAGTTTATGCAATCGTACTTTCGTGCTGTCACTCGAGCTGAAAGACTCAACGATATGCTGCTGCAATTGATGGAAGCAGAATTTTTATCTTCCGACAAACTGGCGCAAAAGAAAACCTATGACAAGAACTTCATCATCGTTAACGACTACGTAGAAACCACTGACGATTCTGTCTTTCAGAGATATCCGCCTGCAATGCTTGAGCTCTTCCAGGTCTTTGCATCCTATGATGATGTAAGAGGTATTGGAGCACGGACACTGCGAAGTCTTAAAAGCAACCTGCATCTAATCAATAAAAAATTTCGATCTGATGTTATTGCACGTGATCTCTTCATGCAGCTTTTTCGCGAACCAAAAAAGATCACTCGTAAACTGCGACTAATGAATCGCTATGGCGTACTCGCAAGCTACCTGCCCAACTTTGAAATAATTGTTGGTCGAATGCAGTACGACCTCTTTCATATATATACAGTTGACGAGCACACGCTGATGGTAATCCGCAATCTGCGACGCTTTGCCATTCCATTGCACGATGAGGAGTATCCCGAATGCTCTGAAATCATGCAAAATCTCGAGAAACCGGAATTGCTGTATCTCATTGGCCTCTTTCACGATATCGCCAAGGGTCGTGGTGGTGATCACTCAATACTGGGTGCTGAAGATGCAAAGAGTTTTTGCGAGCACCATGGTCTCGACGATGAAGACACCAAACTTGTCGAGTGGACCATCCGCCATCACCTTGCCATGTCTATGACAGCGCAACGCAAAGACACATCCGACCCCGAAGTTATTTTGGACTTTGCAACCTTCGTCGGCTCGCAACGCTATTTAAATTTCCTCTATCTTTTAACAGTATCCGATATTCGAGGCACAAACCCGGAGCTGTGGAATTCCTGGAAACGGAATCTGATCGAACAACTCTACCGGCACACAACCAATGCATTGCGCCGCGGACTCGACAACCCGATCGATCGCCCTGAAATTATCTCAAGAAAACAACGTCAGGCGCTGGAGCAGCTGACTGCAAACAAAGTTGAGCCAGACAAAATCACTCATATCTGGAGCACTTGCGACGAGCAGTATTTTTTGCAGTACAGCTCGGAAGAGATCGCCTGGCACGCGACCAACATGAGCCTGCTGGACCCCGGACAGCCACTCATTCTTCTGCGCCGAGAAACCGAAAGAGGCTCTACCGAGATTTTTATCCACGTACCTGACCACGAGCATCTGTTTGCAAACATTGTGACAGCGCTCGATCAACTTAATCTCACGATTGTCAGCGCACGCATTCTCACATCACTGAATGACTGGACACTGAATACCTTTTTCGTACTCGACCGAGACGGCGAAACGGTGCAGGATAAACATCGACTGGAAGGCATTCACCAACAACTAAACCAGATACTCGCGAGCAACAACATAGCTGCCAGTGTTCAACAACCATCCTCACGCAGGTTAACGCACTTCGATTTCAAACCAATTATCCGAATCGATAACAGCCAGTCTGATAACTTCACCAGCTTGTTCATTAAAGCGATTGACAGTCCCGGCCTGCTAAGCGCAATAGGGCAGTGTTTTGCAGATAACAATATCAGTGTGGCATCAGCAAACATCACCACTCTGGGTGAGACGGCAGAAGATTCTTTCTATATACAAAGCGCATCTCGCGAGAAAATCACGGATAAAGATGAAATAGAATCTTTGCGTGCCTGTCTAATTGCCCGACTTGAAAATTAATGACATCCAGAACAATAGAACTTGCACAGCAGCTGGTGCAACGCGAATCAGTCACACCCGATGACGCAGGCTGCCAGGGCATTATTGCTGAAAGACTCGGAAAACTCGGCTTTCACAACCAACACCTGCGTTTCGAAGATGTTGACAACCTTTGGTCTGTAATCGGTGACCGAGGACCATTATTCGTATTCGCGGGCCATACCGATGTAGTACCCACCGGCCCGCTGGAAAGCTGGACTCACCCACCCTTCAGCGCCAGCATTCACGATGGCAATATATACGGTCGTGGCACTTCGGATATGAAAAGTAGTATCGCTGCAATGATCGTCGCTGTTGAACGCTTGTTTGGCTCAAATAAAAAGATTAACGGACGCATTGGTTTTCTAATCACAAGCGACGAGGAAGGCCCTGCCATCAATGGCACAGTCAAAGTGGTCGAGCACCTGGAACAAAACAATACAAAAATAGACTGGTGCATTGTCGGTGAACCCACCAGCACCAATTCTCTGGGCGATGTGATAAAAAACGGCAGACGTGGCTCACTGAACGGTGATCTCCTGATAAAAGGTAAGCAGGGTCATGTGGCCTACCCTCATCTGGGAGATAACCCGGTACACAAGTTTGCAGCGGCATTACAATCACTGACAGAAGAACAATGGGACCAGGGCAACGAGTTTTTCCCTCCAACGACATTTCAGATCTCAAACATCCATGCAGGTACGGGTGTGACGAATGTCATACCAGGTGAATTGCAGGTTACCTTTAATTTCAGATTCTCAACTGAGACTACCGAGGCTGATCTCAGGCATCGCGTCGCGAATATTCTGAGCTCGCATAATCTTGACTATGATATCGACTGGAAATTATCCGGGAACCCGTTTATCACAGGTCGTGGTGATTTAGTTAACGCAGCAGTCGCCGCCATCAAAGCGGTCTGCAACACCGATACGGAGCTATCCACCAGTGGCGGAACATCAGATGGACGATTCATTGCTCCAACCGGCGCTCAGGTACTTGAGCTTGGCCCTTGTAATGCCACGATTCACCAGATTGATGAACATGTATCAGTGGCCGAGCTTGACGAGCTTACGGATGTATATGAACACTTGCTGCAGGAGCTGCTGACTTAGCCCGGCGTAAGGCGCGCCTTGTGTTTAATCATGCAAACGACCCCGCATGAAGCGTTGCTAAAAATGACCTGCAGTGGCCCCATTACCATAGGCCCATTACCATAGGCTATGAGGCTTACAGTACAACGCATAGTTGGTATAGCGTTTATCATCAGACACTTCTTCAGCGAGCCAGTCCGGTCGTTCGAATGGATGATCAGCAGAAGGCAATTCGATTTCAGCCACGATCAATCCGTTATTGGCATCATGGAATTCATCGATCTCCCAGACAAGCTCCCCTTGCATAACCCGGTGGCGGGTTTTGCAAACTGCGGCTTTATCGCATAGCTTGTCCAGCATGGTCTCACCATCCGGCTTAGGGATTGGATATTCGTAGTCATAGCTTGACAGGTTATCTATTCGAGCCTTGATAGACAAAAAATACTGTTCGTTCTTCTGTCTGACACGGCACACAAGTTCTCCTTGCTGCGCCAGATAGCCTTGTCGCATGACAATGGTATCCTCACTGCGCGGCCAGGCATCGTGTTTCACCAGAAACTTGCGCTCGATTTCAATCATCAGCGGTTACCACTTCTATTATTGGTTGAAGAAGCACGTTTGATCAGACAGTCTGCACTTCAAACTCGCGACGCATTGCCAATCGCGGCACTGCATCAATCAGGGTTTTAGTATAAGCGTTCCGGGGATTACCACAAACCTCTGCAGTACTACCCGACTCTACCAATTTACCCTGATGCATCACCAGTGTGCGATCACTGATGTATTCCACCACCGAGATATTGTGAGTAATAAACAGGAGCGTCAATCCAAACTTGCCACGTAGCTGTAGCAGCAACTGTAAAAGCTCAGCTTGCACTGATACATCCAGTGCACTGGTCACCTCATCACACACAATCAGCTCTGGTTTAACCGCGAGGGCACGAGCAATTCCAATACGCTGCCTTTGTCCACCGCTAAACTCGTGCGGGTAACGCCATAAGTAATCTGCTGGCAACTGCACATCTTCAAGCAATTTTTCAGCAAGCGCAATCCGGTTTTCATTGGAACTACCTATTCCGTGGACACGCATAGGCTCTGTGAGTGTGGTTGCGATAGTCAGCCTTGGGTTAAGCGATGACAGAGGATCCTGAAAAACCACCTGCAAGTCGGTTCTGAGAGGCCTGAACTCACTCGATGACATGGCACTGATTTCCCGATCACGATAAAAAATTTCACCCGATGTAGGTGGTATGAGCTTCACCAACGCCCGGCCCAGAGTTGACTTACCACTACCGGACTCACCTACCAATGCCACAATCTCTCCCTGGTGAATTTTTATAGAAACATCATCTACCGCTCGCACGTGATCATCTATCCTGCGCAAGAGTCCGCGCCTGACCGGAAACCACACTTTCAGATTACGCGCCTCGAGAATCACATCTTTTGAAGGCTCAATCGGTGCTTGTCGGTGCAAGTTTTCAGGCAAAGAGTCGAGCAAACTGATCGTGTAGGGATCCTGCGGATTGTACAAGACATCACTGTGCAACCCCTGCTCTACTATCTCTCCACGCCGCATCACCGCTACCCGGTCGGCTATTTGTGCCACCACGCCGAGATCATGGGTAATAAACAACACTGCAGTGCCATGCTTTTGCTGAAGATCACGAATAAGATTAAGAATCTCGCTTTGCACCGTGACATCGAGCGCGGTAGTGGGTTCATCAGCTATCAGAAGTTCAGGCCGACAAGCCAGCGCCATAGCAATCATAACCCGCTGCCTCTGACCACCAGACAGTTTATGCGGGTACTCATTAAAAGTTTGTTCCGGTTGTTTGATTTGCACTTCATGCAACGCTCGCACAGCAATATCACGAGCGTTTGCTACCGGCATACGTGGCCACGTTATCTGCAAGGCCTCAGTGATTTGCTCACCAACAGTAAACACCGGATTCAATGATGACATTGGCTCCTGAAATATCATGGACAATCGACGTCCACGTACCTGTGACATTGCTTCATCATCTAGTTGCAGCAGATCCCCACCTTTCTGCAACAACACGCTACCTTCGGGATGACGAGTTATGCCTTTCGGCAGCAATCGCATAACAGACAATGCGGTAACTGACTTGCCACTGCCAGACTCTCCGACAAGACAAAGTGTCTCACCACGATCAATGACAAGATCAATTCCCCTGACCGCATGTACATCACCGCCAGATGATTTCAATACAGTGTGTAGATTACTGACAGTGAGCAGACTCAATTGACTCAAGCTCCAGACGCACTTTTATCATGCGTGACAGGATCAAGCGCGTCTCGTAAGGCTTCACCGATCAGGTTGTAGGAAAACACAGTGAGGAAAATTGCACCGCCAGGGAACAACGCCATCCACCAGTTAAAGCTTGATGACTGGACCGACTGGTTAAGCATTTGACCCCATGACGGATCATCGACTAATCCAAGCCCCAGGAAACTCAACGTGGCTTCTGCAAGAATGGCAGAAGCGACACCGAAGCTTGCAGCCACTAAAACCGGTGCAATAGCATTCGGCAGGATATGCCTGAACAAAATAGACGCAAGTGGCAGCCCGGAGGCGACCGCCGCCTGAACAAAATCCTGCTGTCGCAGGCGCAAAAATTCGGCTCGCACATACCGGGCGTAGCCAGGCCAGCTGGTCAACCCGATAATAACCATCATCACGTACAAACTGCGTTCAAAAAATGCCACGAACGTCAGCAACAAAAACAGCGTGGGTACAGCTTCAAATATTTCAACCAATCGCATACCTAACATATCGACTATGCCTGAAAAGTATCCCATCAGGCCACCGAATATCACGCCTAAAAACATCGCTATGCCAGTGGCTACAAACCCGATACCCAGTGCCAGCCGTGAGGCATGAATCATTCTACTCAGGAGATCGGCACCATTTTCTTCAGTGCCGAGTAAATGCGCACGTTCCCCGCTGACCACCGGTGCCTGCAAACCGGTATCACCATAGTCCCGCAGATAGTCTTTAGGAGAATAAGGCACAGGAGCATGAACCACCCAGTCCGCTGTTTGTTCTATTTGCAACTCACGAAAGCTCTCATACACAGACAACTTGGGGGGCTTGAACACCTGCAGGCTCACGATATAGACAACCACACTGATGATAGCAAGAGTCAGTAGAACAACAGGCACACTAAATCTGCGCCACAAAAGCAAAACCACAGATACCAGAAACACCACCACCAACGAGACATCAATAGCACTGAAATACTTGCTTGCAGGACTACTGATCACCCCATCAACACTCATGAGTAGCGGCCGACTATTCGCAAGCAGCGGTGCGAAAACCGCAGCAATCAATAGCAGCGCTAACCAGCACGCTCCCACTTGCGCACCGCGCTTTTTAAAAGTACCACTGAATACCCGGGCACCCAGGCTGCGGCTACGCACATTCTTTGCATGGCGAGCCTCAGTCATAGCTGACTCGCGGGTCAGCCAATGCATAACAAAAATCAGCCAACAGATAGCCTATCAAGGTTAATACGCCACTGATCAGTGTCAGTGATAAAACCATTTCCCGATCACGGCCTTTGACCGCCTCTACCGCTAACTTGCCCATCCCCTCAATACTGAACAAACTTTCAACAATGACTGACCCTGCAAGTAAACCAGGTAATAACGATGCCGCCACTGTGATGAGCGGGATTAAACTATTGCGAAACACATGACGCCATAGCACCACTTCTTCTGTGGCTCCTTTGGCGCGCGCGGTGCGGGCATAGTCAGCAGCCAGAGATTCAAGCACGGCGGACCTGGATAGCTTGGCCAGAAATGCAAAGCCACCAAAAGTCAGACATAGCACAGGCAATATCAGATGCCACAGCCTGTCGAAAAGAAAACCGCGAACAAAAGAACCATCGCTGACTATGTCAAACAACATGAACGCAAAGGCAATTCCGATTGCCCCGGCGCACAACACCCTGATACCGAAAAACTCACTGGAGAAAATCCACCAGAACAACATGGCGATAGACATACTCAAGAGAAAGTGTATCGACAGGTTTGATAACTGACCGTTGGATTCCGCCATAGCAATTCCGGCCAGTAGTCCAATGCCACCAAAGACAACAGACCGCCACCATTGTGGTAACCGCGCATTTGCGATCAAGGCAACTGTGACGGCGGTGATCAGTGCAATCGCCAACATTAACACCTGAGACAAACCACTCCAGTGCGGCAGAAATGTCATATCCAGCGCTTCGCGACGATTAAGACCAGATTCCGGAAACCAGTGCCAGTGTTGCTCACTACCAAAAAATCCGATCAACAACACACCTGCGAGCATCACCGGCACAGACCATAACGCCAGCAGGACGGTGCCTGAAGTCACATCAAACGACTTGCCATGTTGTGTGGCTGCACGCACACCGATTGCAATCGCGACGATGTAGACAATCGGGATTGCCACAATATTCAGCAACAGTGTAATAGGCAGTCGCTCGCGAATGAGTTCGGCAACCGAGCGCCCATACAAAAATGAATCACCGAGATCTGAACCTTTAAGCAATCTAAAATTTTCAAGACGAAAAGTACCGGAATCGTTGGTAACGAATCCTATTGGAGATATATTATTCAGCCATCGGAGATATTGCACAGGTGCCGGGTCATTCAACCCATAGCGCTGATTAAAATAGGTCTCCATAGCTTTACGCGCTTCCGGCTGCATGACACCTTCAGTCAGAGCCTGAGAACCGATACCGCCAGGAGATGCTGCCATCACCGAAAAAACCACCAAAGTAATACCAATCAGAGTCGGTATTATCAACAGGATTCGGCGCAGCAAATAAGTGAGCATAGGTGCTACTGCCTGCCATGCCGCTGAGATTCAAATGGCACGTAAGTCTCAACCGGTACCTGCTGTGTATTTAAGCCGAGCTTGGTAATTTCAAGATTTCGGAAACGCTTATCTAAAAACAGCAGGGATTCTCGCCGCATCAGGAAGGTATAAGGTTGCGTTTTATGCATAACCGCTTCTGCCCGTTGCCACACAGGCATTCTTTCTTCTTCTACCACCATACCTCTTGCCTGATCGATTAAATCGTCGAGCTCTTCATTTCTATAGCCAATGAAATTATCACCACCACCATCAATCTGACTGCTGTGAAACATTTGATTGATGTCGGTTTCAACACCACTGCTCCAACCAAGAATAATTGCGTCAAAGTTCCTGGTGTCGAGAAAATCCAGCATTACCGACCATTCCGTAGGTTTGGGTATTAAATTAACTCCGGCACGTGCATAGAGATCTTTTAAGAACAATACAATACGCTTGGTATCATCACTGCCCTGAAAGTACACCACCTCAAACTCGAACGGCTGGCCTTCCGCGTTTTCCAGTACTCCGTCGCCATCGCGATCTTCAAAGCCCGCTTCAGCCAATAACGACTTGCCTTTTTCTATATCGGCAGGCCATGGCTCAATATCTTTGTTGTGTTGTTTACTACGTGGGTTAAACGGGCTTACCGCTACTTCACCATAGCCAAGCATGATCTCTTCAATAATGCGCTGCCGGTCAGTCAGGTGGGTCATCGCCACCCTCACCTTCTGGTCTGCAAAGAAGCTTGGTTTTCCATCACGCATTTGATTCCAGCCAATGTAGCTGTAGCCTGCGTTTGGACTCATGTACTCAAAGCTCTGTGCTTTTTGCTGTATCTGTGCGTCTTCACGCAAGCTCTCATACTCAACCGGTTTAGCGCTATATATATCGATAGTTTCATTGCGAAAAGCCGCAAGCCTTGCAGCCGCATTATCAATAACATTCCAGATCAGTCGATCATAAGGTGGTTGCGCCGCACCCCAGTAGCGCTGATTTCGCATTAACTCAACACGGCCTGCATCCGGCGTCCAGTTAACCGGATCATCAAGCCGGTATGGACCAGAGCCAAACAATAGCCCCTTTGATTGGTTAAAATTTTCTGCGTCCTCAAGGTAGGGCTCATAAAAGTGCTGCGCCAGAACATCCATCTGCCCTGCAAGCCCAAGACTTTCAAAATAGGGCTCGGCAAAAACAAACCTGACAGTGCGCGGGTCCAGCGCTTCGACTGAGGCAATTTTATCGTAGTAGGATCGCAGCCTCGGAGCGGCGATGCGCTCATCCATCACAAAGTTAAAGGAGAACTCGACATCCATTGCAGTGACTGGAACATCATCTGAGAATACGATGTTATCCCGCAGAGTAAAGTCAATGGTCATACCATCCTCACTGACCTGCCACGTATCTGCCAGCAGACCATCCCATTCCAGTGTGTCAGGATTTCGCTGAATCAGAGACTCTATGACATAGCTCTGCACATCACTCGCATCAACATCGGAAGACACCACCGGGGATAAGGTCTTGAGGCTTGCAGAAAACGAGTTGACGTACCAATCGCCTTCGGCATAATCCGGCTGCTGCCGGGCGAGCTCCGCACGCCTGAATGCGCTGACAGGTTTATCAGATTGTCCGCCGGCAGGCTCAGAATTATCAGAAGCACTGATGGCAATGCCGTTTTTGATGCCTTGATCAAGCTGGGTCCGAACATCCTGCACCGTGGTTCTTAGTGCTCGTAAATCATCAGCCTGACTTGCAATGGTGGAACTCATACCCGCCATCATCCGCCACTGACGATCGACCATGTACATAGACAGCAACACCAGACAGCCGACCAGAATAACGGCGGCCAACAATATCCAGTCTTTTATGTTGAATTTGCGTTCGATGATCCTGGCTCCCAACTGCTTTCAGTAAACTGAGTATAGGAAAAGTTAAGCGATACGTTGTGGCCAATCAAGCCTGTGGCGTGAGCCTATGGCAACAGAGCGAGTTTCCTGCACCAGATGACCACTCCCTCATACAGCCAGCAACGGAGGAAAAGTGCTACACGCACTCAGTGGTTCACATGAATAAGACCGCATTCGTTTAGGGGCAGCGGTCTTTTCAGCGTATAATCGAGGACTGATCAACGGGAGACACACCATGGGATTCCTCGAAGGCAAAAAAGCACTGATTATCGGTGTTGCAAGCAAACGTTCCATCGCCTGGGGCATTGCCCAGTCCATGCACCGAGAAGGTGCACAACTGGCATTCACCTATCAAGGCGATCGCCTGAAAGATCGAGTGGTCGATATGGCTGCTGAGTGCAACTCAACCGCGGTATTCCCCTGTGACGTAGAACATGACCAACAAATTGATGATCTGGCCGCATCGATCAAAGGTGAGTGGGGTTCACTGGACATACTGGTCCATGCGGTCGGATTTGCACCCAGGGAACAGCTGGAGGGCGACTACCTCGACTGTGTCACCCGCGAAGGTTTTCGAATCGCTCATGACATCAGTTCATACAGCTTTGCAGGCCTTGCCAAAGCCTGTAAGCCATTGCTTACCGAAAACGCAGCCCTCCTGACCTTGAGCTATCTTGGTGCAATGCGATCTATGCCAAACTACAATGTGATGGGACTGGCTAAAGCGAGTCTGGAAGCCAACACGCGATTCATGGCTCACTCACTGGGACCAACAGGTGTTCGGGTTAATGCCATCTCTGCAGGCCCAATTCGAACACTCGCAGCATCCGGCATAGGCGATTTCAAAAAATTGCTAGGCTATGTTGCTGATACTGCACCACTAAAACGCAACGTTACTATTGAACAGGTGGGTGATACAGCAGCATTTCTGTGTTCCGACATGGCGGCCGGTATAACCGGTCAGATCGTCTACGTAGATAACGGTTTCAACAATGTGGCCATGCCACCTTCGATGTCTTAGCGTTTTTAAAATACTCTACTGCGGCCGGCCGGAATTTAATCGGCTGGCCATAGACTACAAACCAACTTATCACTCACTTCGTGCAGTCAGCATTGGCCTAAGTATCATGCCTTGGCTACCAAGATCCGTTACTGATAAGCGCCCTGCGATAGAACCGCTTCATTGCGCTCGATATCTGCATCTTCTTCAATCGCAGAAATCATCGCATTAAATTCAGCAACTGCCGGTGCCTGAGCTGATGCAGGTGCAGGCGTGTCACCTTCTGCTGCCTCAGACTCTGCCACACCTGAAAAATCGATCACTGCAATGTTCCCACTGCTGTCCGTCACTTTGGCATAAGTTGAAGAGCCAATCTCGGGCTTAGGCATAGTAAACAATCGCTGCACAATTGCGCGGTCAGTTTCTGCATCCGTTCTTGCCAGTGCCGCAGTCTCAACAAACTCCGCCTCGTTATTACTTGCGACTGTTGCGGCATCCGCGCCACCTTCCAGTTCAGTAATCACATCATCCGCCAGTGATTGCAGAGCTTCCGTTGCCTTTTCATTTTGAACACGCGAAACAATATCTTCACGCACCTCATCGATCGGCTTAGGTGCCGCAGGTGCATGTTCTATCGTGCGCAGAACAATGGCGTGATTTTCACCCACCTCTATTACCTCGGAGTTAGCACCGTTGTTCAACACATCATCAGATAACGCCGCTGCAAGTACCCGAGGGTAAGCGCCCAACCCGTCGGTCAGATTACTGTCAATCCAGTCACTGGTTTGTAGCTCCAGACCAGACTCATCCGAGGCCGGCTGCAAAGAGTCACTGTTCTCAAAGCTTGAGTTGGAAAGCAACTCAGTAACTGAATAGTATTCCGACTGTGCCTGCTGAGTGAGATACTGATCCTTGACTTCGTCTTTGACCTCTTCAAAGGACTGGCCACGCTCACCAATTATTTTATCCAGTTGAATAATGTGAAAGCCGAAATCAGAACGTATGGGTTCACTTACATCACCTTCCCCCATACTAAAAGCCATTTCTTCAAACTCAGGCACCATGACACCACGACCAAATTCACCCAAACTGCCCCCGTTATCGGCAGAACCCGGGTCATCTGATGCGTCAGGTGCCAGTGACGCAAGCGACTCACCTGCACCGATACGGGCAAACAAGTCATTGGCCTCTTTTAGTTTATCTTCAACATCAGAGTCCGATGCATCACGATCAATCGCTAATAATATATGCGAAGCTACACGCTTTTCGGGCGCTACCCACTGTGTTTTGTTTTGCTCAAAGTAGCCTGAGATATCTTCATCGGTGTATTCAACCGTATCTTTAACATCATCAATGTTGAGCTCTATATACTCAACCTTAACTTTCTCAGGATTGTTGAAAGCGGTCAGATTGGCATCGTAGTGTTGCGTCACTTCATCATCGGTTACTACTATTGTATCTGCTCGTGCCTGCACATCGAGTGTTATGTAGGAGGCCGAGCGCATTTGCGAACGTAAGGATTCCAATTGTGCACTTTCATCCTTCAGTGCAAATCCGGTAGAAACAACACTATTCTGGAACTGCCGCAACAATAAGTCACCTCTGAACTGATCTTCAAATTCGGAGGCACTGACACCCATAGACTGCAATTGCAAAGTGTAGCGATCTTTATCAAACACGCCGTCTACTGTGAATGCGTCATTTGAGATCAGCTCTTGTGCAAGTGCATCATCACCGATAGCAAAACCGTTATTCTCTGTTGCCTGACGCAACACTTCCTGTCGAATCACGGTGTCCATTGCCTGTCCACTGGCGATAGGCTGCAAATCGAGCCCTTCAGGCAAACTGCCGCCGAATGTCTGGGCTAGCCTGCCACGAACCTGGTTGTAGGCATTTTCATAGGAGCGCAGGGGTATCTCTGTGCCATTCACCTTCGCGGCGTAGCCATGTCCGCCTCCGCCAAGATAGGAACTCACCCCGAAGAAGACAAATGGCACGCAGATGATGCCCACCAAAATGTATTTCAGCCATTTGGAGTTACGAATGCCATCTCTAATATCAAGTAACATAAGCTTTCAGGGTTCGCTGTTGCGGGAATTGACGATTATACAAATATAGCAGCAGACATAAAAAAAGGGTGCCATAGACACCCTTTGATTTTATTGGCGGAGCGGACGGGACTCGAACCCGCGACCCCCGGCGTGACAGGCCGGTATTCTAACCAACTGAACTACCGCTCCATAAGTGGTGGGTGCTGAGGGGATCGAACCCCCGACCCTCGCCTTGTAAGGGCGATGCTCTCCCAGCTGAGCTAAGCACCCAACGTATCCCTACTAGTTTATCGCGTCTTTCAACGCTTTGCCAGGCTTAAAACGCGGAACATTCGATGCTGCAATCTGAATCTCTTCCCCGGTTCGAGGGTTGCGTCCTTTACGGGCAGCTCTTTCACTAACCAGAAATGTGCCAAAGCCAACGAGAGTAACCTGATCTTTGACTTTAAGAGCGTCGCTGATTACGTCAGTCATGGAGTCGACAATTTTCTGAGCATCTGACTTTTGTACATCTGCTTTTTCAGCAACCGCGTCGATAAATTCTGTTTTATTCATTCAGAGGTATCCTCGAAAATTAAGTAGCAAATATTGCACAGCCGCTTCATTACTGACTGCTGATCCGTATTAAAGAACGAAACAGCTTAAAAGTCAGGAGTGATAGTGCCTGTGTTCGTAAAGCATCGTTACAGGCAAGCGTAATGTTGCTCAATCTGTACAACTTAGGGTAGTCGCCCCACCTTTGGACCCGTGATTTTACCACACAAAGGACCTTTATCGAAAGGTTTCCACTAATGGTGTCTGACTGATTGGGAAGGTTTTTTCTTTCCAGATCGGCTTTTTGACTTGCTTTCTTCCGCCGGTGCGTCATCAGAAAGCAGTGGAACTGGCGCTCGGGTCAGAGCCACAACGAGCACCTCGTCAATCCAACGAGCTGGTATGATTTCGAGTTTATCTAAAACCTCAGACGGAATATCGGCCAGATCTTTTTTGTTGTCCTGCGGAATGACGACCGTTTTTATATCAGCTCGATGCGCGGCCAGGAGCTTCTCTTTGAGTCCACCGATTGGAAGCACCTCACCGCGTAACGTGATTTCTCCGGTCATGGCGACATCTGCCCTGACAGGTATTCCTGTGACCGCAGACACCAGCGCGGTACAAAGCCCAATACCTGCACTTGGACCATCTTTCGGGGTAGCCCCCTCAGGCATATGAATGTGTATGTCTTTGGTGATGTGGAAGTCGTCTTCCAAACCGAGAGACTGAGCCCGACTGCGTACTACAGTCTTGGCAGCCTGAATCGACTCCTGCATCACATCACCCAACTGCCCGGTGTAGATAAATTTACCTTTACCGGGAACAACGGCTGTTTCAATGGTGAGTAGCTCGCCACCGACTTGAGTCCAGGCCAAACCGGTCACCTGTCCTACCTTGTCTTCAAGATCATTGTTACTGACACGAAAGCGCAAAACTCCCAGGTAATCAGACAAATTATCAGGTGTAACCGTTACTGACTTGGTGTCTTTTTCCAACAAAATTTGAGTCACAATCTTTCTACAGATTTTAGAGATCTCCCGTTCAAGACCGCGTACACCTGCTTCACGTGTGTAGTGGCGCACAATAAGCCTGACGGTTTCTTCTGATATCTCCATTTCCTTTTCACGCAGACCATTGTCTTCAATCTTGCGTGGCAACAGGTAGTTCATTGCAA
>CAZQKJ010000021.1:17834-21167 GCA_964593315.1 uncultured Granulosicoccaceae bacterium | reverse complement strand
ATTCATACATAAAAACACCTGGCTGCGGTCACAACGCCATAGCACGGGCTCAATGACGTGTGGGAGTGCGCCCCCGGTAAAGTGCAAGTGACTATCCACCCTGTAGAATCCTGCCAATATCATGGCAATATCAATGAACCCGTATGACACAGCAAAGACTACTCGGTGAGTTACTCAACGACTGTGCGGCACGTTATACAGACAGGCCGTTTGTCACTATGGCACCTTCGGGAGACACAATTACCTATGGTGATTTTGAATCCCACTGCAATCGCATCGCACACGGTCTAAAGAATCAGTTTGACGATCTCCCGGCCTATGTTGCATTAATGCTTGAAAACAGCATTGATTATCTTGCCACTACCTACGCTCTAAAGAAGCTTGGACCAATCGAAGTTTCTATCAACCGAACATTTCGCGGTGTATCACTGGCGAGGACTATCAAGCTTACAAAAACACCGATACTAATAACCTCACCACCTCACTTTGAAGCACTGGCGGCTATTGCAGATCAGCTTGAGGAATTAAAAACGATAATCGTCACTGCGGGAGAAACACAGGCCAGAGCGATCTTTCCTGCACTTGAAGTAGTAACTTTTCATTCTCTATTGTCTGACAATAACACTCACATTGAGAGCACCGGCATTAAAGGCACCGGGAGCGATCTGGACACTGCATCAATCATGTTTACATCTGGCACCACCGGTTTATCTAAAGGTTGTGTGCTATCACATCGCTACGCTATTCGAACCGCTACCAATTTAATTGATCCATTCAGAATCACCAGTGATGACGTGATTTACTCACCCTACCCTCTATCGCACATCGGGCCCGCTTACTACGATATTCTGCCAACCATGATGACTGGTGGCAGGGTAATTCTGCGTGATGGTTTTAGCGTCTCAAAATTCTGGCCCGAAATCGCACAGTTCGAAGCTACCTGGTTTTTAATGCTCGGCTCTGTCCAGCAGCTTTTATGGGCAGCACCTTCACAACCAATCGAAAAACAACACAAGGTATCAAGATGCTGGGCGACACCGGCACCCGTCCCAAAAGAGCAGTTTGATAAACGATTCAACACCCATCTTATACCGGGTGGCGGCTATGGCTCGACAGACGCTGGCTGGATAGTCGCACCACAGTGGGATCATCCAGGTGGAATCGTGCTGCCTGAATATGAGGTGGCTATTGTAGATGCTGACGACAACCCGCTACCGGCTGATACACCAGGCGAAATGGTTATCCGGCCTAAGGAAGCTGGCATCATGTCAGACGAGTATTTTGGGATGCCAGAGGAGACATTAGCCAGTCGCCGAAACCTCTGGTTTCATACTGGTGATATCGCAAAATTCGATCAGGCCGGATTGTTTTATTTTATTTGCCGTAAGGCAGAGCGAATTCGTGTGCGCGGCGAGATGGTATCGGGGCTTGAAGTAGAAGAAGGCATTCTGTTGCATGCCGACATAGAAGACTGCGCTGTGATTGGTGTGGAGAGCCCTTTAGGAGAGGAAGACATCAAGGCTTTTATAGTATTGAAACCAGGTGTCTCGGCAGACAAGGAAAGCTTGCTTACCCATTGCAAACACAATATGGCTCGGCACATGGTGCCAAAACACCTCGCGATAATTGATGAAATCCCCCGCACTCCAACTGGCAAGGCAGAAAAGCGTAAGTTATCCGCTTTGTGATACGGGCACCGTCTTTTCGCAACCGCACGGCAGCACAGCGCACCTCAATGATTATGAGGTGCTGTACGCAAGAGACTATCTGATTCCTCTTTCGCTATTAGCAGTAGCCATCAGTGCATCGCCGTTGCGGGAAAAGGTGTACACAACTCGCAAGTAGGCCGACCAGTCTTCAATAAAGTTCACGCCCATCCGTGTACGGACAAACTGGGGAAATGTGAAATTCCCGTCATCCACAACGATACAACTAACGACTATTTCCTGGTTGTTTGCACCGATACCACCGGTATAGATTTCTACAACCGAGAGCGGCGCATTGTTAGCGTTCCAGGTAAAGAAATTGAATGCATCAATGCTCTGCCCCAAAGGCGGATTGGAGATTCTTAACGGAGGCACATCGCTAATGTTAATACCGCTGAACGCTGGAAATTCATCTCCTAACACATCAAGCGTTAAACCACTTGGCTGCGCAACATTCAGTCCGTCGCCAGCCTCGTAATACGGACCGGCAGAACCCTGCACTCTGCTTAAGGTGGTAAACGTGCCGGCATTACTGCTCACCACTACAGTCTCCCCACTACTGATTAGAGAGGGTATCTGGTCAAAACCGGTTAGTTGTGGTTCATCACTGTCATTCGCATTGGCTAAAGCGACTTCACAGGTATCTGAGCTAGGTACATAGGAGTTTATAACTTCTGCTGAAGTAAGCGAATTCTGCAACCGACCGAACAGAGCACGGGTGGTTTCAGTTTCTGCATCAGCTGGTTCCAGTTTTAAGAGACCGATAAGATTAATCGTGCTGCCATCGCCGGTTACTTCATTTACTGTGTTGGCGGCTACCTGATTATTGTTAACTGGGTTGGCATCATCCGAGTCGGCAGAAGTATCGGTTACATCACCAATACGGCAGGATTGCGTACCATCCCAACCCCAACCGTCTCCTACCGGGTCGGTGTCAACACACACTGGTTCAGAACTACCGCCAGAATCAGCAACCGTGTTGTTGTCTGAGGCAACGTCTACCACCAGGCCACTATCTGTTGCGTTGTCCGCTTCATTGTTGATAACGGTACTGACGCTTCCGGTATCGCTGCCAACAGAGTCACCATCGAGCACCTTGAGCGCATCGGAATCGCACGCAGCGATCAGCGCTGTAAGTGAAATCAACAGGGATATTCTTTTTATAATCATAAAAGTACACCTAATTATCAGAGATTACCTGCCCTCTGCCTAATAACTTCAATCAACTTTCCAGCGATCCAGGAGCCGTACTACAGACTTGAAACGGGACGCTTGCCTAAACCCATAGTTTAAACAATCACCTCAACCTTCCACAATGAACACGCACTCACTATCGGGCCTGTTTAGTGCAGATTTCACACAATTTAAACCAGATAAGCACTGAGTCAGCAGCAATAGATTCCAGGCCAGCAAACAGCAACGGGCATGATTCACAAATTTGATTCTCTTGCTAACTTCAACCAGCAATGCACGCGTCCAGCAGTATCCTGGCATGGCGGAAGGTTCGCCAATGTACAAATCAAAAAAAATAACGCACACACACCGGATGTTACGGTCGACCGCGTGGCTTCAGGACATCGCTAACCAGAGGATGCAGTGACAGCTAAAACGAAACGACCTGACCTGA
>CAZQKJ010000021.1:12215-17734 GCA_964593315.1 uncultured Granulosicoccaceae bacterium | reverse complement strand
GACCTGACCTGATTAGACGAGCCAAATCGGATACGCAACGCGATGTCTGGAGCAAAGCCAGCAGTGATAGATCCTTGCGTACCGGGTACACCCCGACATCACCACCGATGACAAACACTGTCAGGCGATGCCTATTCCACACATAGGAAGTACCAAGCCCAGAACACCAAAGCCTGTTATCTGAAAATTCAGGCAATGAAGTTAACAGCAGCAGATGGCAAATCCGGTGGTAAATCTTGCTGCAACCGTCACTAAGCATCTCAAGGCCCTGTATTTTCACTGGCCTGTTTGAACTTGAAAAGGAAAGGTGTGTCTATGATTTTGTAACGTCGTAAGTGAAGACTTTAGTCAGACCAAGTCGGCAGTACAACCGGCGCATCTGCTGCGCTGTAACCGTTCCACCTCATTCAACATTAACTTTTCGGAAATTCAATACAATGAGCACTACCAAAATGAAACTAGCTAACACTGCACGATCTGGCCTTAACCCTATCGCGCTTGCCGTCACTATGTCTATTGCAGCGATCGGCAGCACCACTGTCGCACGTGCAGCCTGTAACCCTTGCAACCCATGCGCCGCCAAGAAAGCCGCTATTGCAGAATGTATCGCGGGAGTTGATGACGCATGTAATCCTTGCAACCCTTGTGCTGCAAAAGCAGTTAAAGCATGCGAAAACCCTTGCAACCCATGTGCTGCCAGCTAAGCAGGCAGTGCTTGCAACTGTCCTGAATCCCTTACCAGGCAGTTGCGAACAACCCATTGCTCGCACATGACTAACACCTGGTTACTTGTGCAGCTTTCGCACTGACACATACAGCAATCGCTTTGTGTGTCAGTGCGATATTATTTCCAAAGCCGGCAATGTGCAGTTATCCTTCCCGCTGTCGCCTGGCAATCAGAACCACACATTACCTCCCCAACTCTTATGACCCGTGCATCTGGTTTTCTTTCTGGACGATACACACCGCGCCAACACAACCAGCTCCGATTGCTATAGGCGTGTAGCACACGATATTGAAGTAAACAGCCTCAGTAACGCTGAAGCTTCACCACCCAAAACAGGATGTGCTCTACCAAACAGAGTGGAGTCTGACGTTCAATGTTGAGACTGATGTTTTAGAGAAAGTAACGGTAAATAACAGACTATGCGTCTGCTATTCGCTTTGTGAGCTCTCTGGTCTAATGACTTCTATTTCTCGATGTGCGCGCTCAAAGAGTGTATTCAGCGCTTCGATTTCCTTTTCACGCAACAAAAGATTTTCGAGCGCGGGCGCAACATTCTCAACGGGCGGCAGAGGTGGTGTGTTCCGTCCGTTCACCGAAACAAGATGACAGCCATCCGCACTCTCAAAGAGTGTGTATTCATTTTCAGGGATCTCAAACAGCTGCTCTTCAAAGCCAAGTGGGCCTTCGTGATTCATCATGGAACCCACAAAGCCACCATTAGCAGCTGAGCTTTCATGTATTGAATGACTTGTTGCTAAATCCTCGAATGAACCACCTTGCTGCAGTTGAGCCAAAATGGACTCACACTCTTCACGAGTTTGCGTCAGTATCTGACTTACCTGGATGGTCTCGCCACGAATTGCACTCTCATTCGCACGGTAGTAAGCCTCAATTTCAGCATCACTGACCTCCAATTTTTCAGTAACGTATTTTTCTATCAGATGGTTAACGGCAATAGTTTTTAACTCAGCTCGAAATGCTTCTGAATGGCTGAGCTCGTGTTGCAAGGCATACTGAAAAAGCACTTCTTCCTGAATTAAAGATTCGACAAATTTCTCGGGATCGGAACGAATAGTGACTTGATCACCCAATGGCATAGTAGAAATTTGCAAGTTGACATCTGACGTTCTCAATTCAAAGTCGTTGATCTTTGCCAGTACCGCATCTTCCTGACCGTGCACTGGCGCCTTCACAACCACCCCTGCTATTAGCAGGGTGGCTAGAACCAGGTTAGGTCGCCAATTGCTGAGCTTATACGGGGCAATAGAGTGTTTCATTGAGCTTCTAAGATCTCATCAAGTAGTGATATTGCTTCTTCACTCGCCCAGTCACGCTCTCCCTCTGCACCGGCAATGACTTGACCTTCGCGATTGAGAATTAGAGACAACGGCAGGTTTGCAGCACCGTAGATACTTGATACAGCCTTATCGGCGTCAATCAATATTGGAAACGTGACACCCAGCTTTTCAATGAATGGTTCGATGTCCGCTTTTCCACCTTCATCACTTGATATGGCGAGCACTGAAAAGCCTCTGTCTTTATAGCGATTGTGGATCACTTCCATTGAAGGCATTTCTTCCAGGCACGGCGGACACCAGGTCGCCCAAAAGTTGAGCAGTATGTATTTACCTTGCTGGTCTTCAAGGCTTGCCTGTTCATCTGTCAATGTAGCCAGATCAAAACCTGGCGCCGGGAATGGGGGATCGAAAGTGGTTAATTTAAAACCATGTAAAGCCGGGTCATGCGCCCAGCTGTTGATTGTCCAGGTTGAGACAAAGGTTAAAGCGAGTACGGCGATTATTTTTCTAATGGAAATCATGTTAATCCTTAAATATGTGAGACAGCCGAATGCTGTCTCACATGAACTTTCTGAAGCAGTTTTCAATCTCACGGATCGAATTTAAAAGTAGTTCAGTTGTTTTAACTAGTGAGCCGCGAGGCCCGCTTGCATGCAACTTGAATACTTTTGACCGCACAGTCAGTCGTAGCATACCTGTAGATCAGGCGCTTTAGCGTAGAAGAAGTCTTGACCATGACCACAGTAGTGCAGATCAGTGTCAGCTCCTGGTAACGCTGCATAGAGGTAGAACGCAGGCTTGTGAGCTTTCTGCAACGCGCTGCCCGAAGGCTCCGCTGGAATCGTTGTAGCTTGCCCTTGCCTGTTTATGTACGCCGTGGACTCAGAAGAAAAGGCGATAATCTCATTGCTGCCAAAATCACCAGACTTGAACTTGGCTGGCACAGCAAATTTGAATTGGCCTTTCTGCTTACCAGCAGTACCATTCTTAAGCCAACCGACTGGACCAATGTACTCGGATTTTTGATTTACCGTGTCATGGACCCAGGCGAAGATGGCTCTTCTACCTTCAGGCATTTTCAGGGCATTGTAGAAGCCGCTGAATTCACCTGTTGACTCGTCAAAAGAGATGCTACCTTTAGGTCCGATATCTGTTCCGAAATCGTACCCGTCGATAATCACCCCTCCTAACATCGGCACCACCTCTTTTGCACTGGCCGTAAACGAACCAAGCGACAAAAGGAGAGTGGCACATACCACAGAAAAATAGCGTTTAAGCATATTTTCTCCTTGCTTGCTGCTTTAACACCGTTTCGGGATTGAATCGGTGCCTTGCAGCACGAAATACATTGAACAAAGTTCAATGGTTTTGAATACCTGAGATAGTCGCCTACGTTGGGTTCACGTATAAAAAGGACTCCACATTGGTAATGTAGGCCTTTAATTTGGCTCGAAGTTCAGGCTCCAAGAACATAGCAAACGATCATGAAGTATACCAATGGTTTTTGCCCGTATTGAGCCTTGATTTCAGGGGAAGATTTTTCGATTTTCAGTTGGGAACTATCGCTGCAAATAGCTGTCGTTTAGGCCAGCACCTCAGTCATTCACGCGGAAACACGCTGACACAATGAAAAAGCGGTGAGAGCGCCACGGCTTTCGTAAATCTAGAGTCTGCCAGCGGCTGGTTTGTGGTGGTTCTTCAACGCAATTAAATTGTGGCAAGCCGGCGACTACCATTACTGACCACTTAATATGGACTACGTCCAGAATTGGATTCTGGTGCTCATTTGCACAGGCCGGCTTGAGAAAATCTCAACTTGCAGGATTAACTGCGCAACATCACGGGTTTTGCTTTGGCAGCGTCAAATCAACAAACCAGGTGATGACAAAAAAAAGACCAGGCCTTCAACGTCACGGACGCAAAAGACCTGATCCTGTTTTTTCCCGCTCGATCCCGACAAAAATCGGGTCAAGGTCTATTTCCGGGTCTATTTCCGGGTTTAGTTACCCGATCTATTGCCTGGCGCCAAATACACTATTGGCAGTAACCAGCAATGCATCACCATTACGGGAGATGTTGTAGACAACGCGTAGCGAGACAGACCAAACTTCCTCGTAGCTGTCGCCCATCTCGGCACGTACCGAATCAGGGAAGGCAAAACTACCATCATCAACTGCTGTACAACCAATCACTATCGGCTCACCGTTCGCACCAATACCGCCAGTGTAAAACTCTACCACTGATAACGAATCTTCATTGGTGTTCCAGTTGAAGACATCAAACGCAGTGAGATCCTGACCTGCCGGTGGATTAAAAACTTGCAAAGCCGGGACATCAGCAATCGGAGCACCGGAGAATGCCGGAAACTCATCACCAACAACATCCGCAGTCAAACCGCCTGGCAGATCAACATTCAACGCAACGTTGGTCTGGTAAACCGGTCCGGATGGACCTTGAACACTATTCAGCGTTGCGAAGGTTCCTGCATCGCTGCTGATTACCAGAGTTTCACCACTGCTGATCAAAGCAATTTGCTGTTCGAACCCATTGAACTGCGTAGTATCAAGCTCATTAGTGATGCCCGATGTCACCTGGCAGGTGTCAGAGGTAGGAGCATAGAAGTTCTGGATTTCATCGCCTGTAAGACCATCCGGCAGCCGACCGAACAAGGCACGGGCAAAATCAGCTTCGCTAATATTGGGCTCGATCTTTAACAGACCCAGTAGATTGACTCGATCTCCGCCCCCGGAGCCAACAGTTATCTCCCCAGCTGTTCCGGTGCCCGTACCATCTGCATCTGTGCCCTCTGCATCTGTGCCCTCTGCGTCTGTGCCTTCTGCGTCTGTTCCGGTGCCTGTTCCATCATCCGCCCCGGCATCCGCTCCATCATCCGCACCAAGGTCGGCTATGTTGATGGACTCACCATCGCTACCTGTTGGGTCAACAGTATCAGTAGGAAGTGTCCCTCGTGAGGCGGTCCCGCCATCCGTACACGCTGCTAAAAACGTGCTGAGAGCGGACATCAAAATAATTTTTCTAAAAACCATAACTTCACCTATGCTCGAGTAAGTAAATTACTCATAAAAATAATAAGAATATAAAACGTATCTCTCCAGACCTAAAACCGCACACCCCGATGAGTCACAGGAAGATGCGAAAAACATTTTGAGAACGGCGTTACAGACCACGAGGATTGAATCAAAATCGTCGTCGCCAGTCTACACAGCAGCACTCATAAAGCGCATCGATAGGCACATTTTTACACAAGTTCAAAGTCCCCTTCAAAGTCTCCGGGCTTCTACTCTGGTCGCGTAAAACAGAGACAAAGTAAAATCTCTAATCAACTCACTGCGACCTCACTGTACCCACTCGCACAGCCTAGCGACGTAATACCAAACTCATTTGGCAGACCGCTCAGCCCTTCATAGGAAGTAATTTCATTGTTGCATTATAGAGTGTGGTTGACGCCTCACATAACTTATCGATGCCTGATT
>CAZQKJ010000021.1:0-12115 GCA_964593315.1 uncultured Granulosicoccaceae bacterium | reverse complement strand
GCCTGATTTACGTCGCTGGCATTCCAACATTGAGAAAAAACTGAACGCTCAAAAACAAAAGCACACCACACACTAATTCCTCCCTAATTTCTGTGTCGCAGTCGACATGATGTACTTAACTACGTGCACATAAATACAGCGTTGCCAAAATCACACAGCGCAATCACAAGCAGTGATTCTCTGAACACCCTGCGACGCTCAACTGCAGTACTTGCATTAAAACTCACAGATGAACGATACACCTGCGCATAAAACCAGTTCGATTAGAAATCCGCGCATGAGCAACCGAGACTTAGAAATCCGCCTCAGATATCTTGCGCCGCAGTCGCGATTTCACGTTCTATGTGGGTAACCAAAATACAATCGGCACAACTCATAAAAGGCGGCATTACGCATCGCGTAAGCCACACAGATACTTCTATACAAACAAGTAAGCGGGCCACAAGGTTTCAAGCCGCACTAATCCAATCAACCCCGGTCACAGTACCAGAACATGCCAGACAGGCTAATTCGATAACCCGTTAACAATATAATTTAAACACGATAGAGATTAAAATTATGAGCACAACCACATCAGCAAAAACTTTCAACAGCATTGCAATGCTGGCGCTTCTTCTGGCGACATTCCTGGTCACTGGAAACTCATTTGCAAACTCAGTTAACCAGGGATCATGGGTTAATAAACAAAAAACCATTCAAGGCAACTGGGAAGTAAAGCAGGAAAATGGCAACACTATTGTTTCCTTTAAAAACAACTTTAAAACCCGAGGCGGTCCCGATCTGAAAGTTTTTCTTTCAAAGAATGATATATCGAATGCAAACGGCAGAAACGCTACAAACGGTTCGGTACTTCTTTCGCCACTTAAAAGCACAAATGGCAGCCAGGAGTATGTAATACCATCCAACATTAACGTCAATGACTTCGCTTCAGTTCTCATCCACTGTGAACAATTCAGCGTCCTGTGGGGTGGATTCAACATCTAATCTACTCACCTAAAACCAGACATCTTTAACTGACGTAAGATGACTAGCCAGTGTTCGTCCAGAGACGGACACTGGTTTTTTGGTGTTGGAAGAGTGCGTTCAATGGTCGAGATTCATACTGCATGCTATACAAGCTAATGCAACTTCAGACACTGCAGTTATCAGTGATACCTCATGACTACAGGAATTGGATATCTCAAGTATCTATGTAAAGTATTCATGATCACACTGCACTGCAGGAAATACACTCTCAGGATCTGTCACAGACTAAACCTGTTCTATTTCTGTTCTATTTCTGTTCTTTTGCCTGTTTGTTCATCAAAGTACTTCTTTATTGCTCAATCAGGCAGCAGACCTTGGTTTTTACACTAGACTCATTTGACTGACACGGAGTCAATTGACTCCACGAATATAGCGATAGGATTCGCTGGGTATTTCGTTTTCCGATGTACCAAAGTGTACCTGTTTATCCCCACCAGGAAATCCGATGAGCCAAGTGCCGACTTTGATGATTGACAGCTCCGGCCATCTAGTCGCCGCTGATCGTCTGGCAGAAGCGTTCCTTGGGTTTGACGATTTCACCGACCTTGGGATAAGCGATCTTTTCAACGAATCAAACCATCTGGCGGACATACAATCTGGACAAATCAACCAGTGCGAAGCCACCATGGTGGTTTCAGGCAGCCGTGTGTCACTGCAAAGCACTGCGATGACCACTCCCGAAGGACCTCATTACATTGTCAGTTTATTCGGTATCACAGACTCGCTTAATCAATCGAACAGCCAAATTCAACAAAACCCGCTGCAGGCTATATCCGCGCATACAGGTGAACAAGCTAGAACCACCCTGCCACCAATAAACAGCGCCGCAAACCTGCCAGATAATCCGACCCCGAAACTGGATCTGGCGGAATATTCACCACACGGACTGGTATTGCTGACTGAGCAATTTGAATTCGAAACCGCAAATGCGGCTTTTTTCTCGATAACCGGTCTCAGTCGCATAGAAGCCAGAGGCCGCGGATGGCTGACCGCACTACCACTGGATACTTCGCAGGAACTCGCCAGGTCGGTTGGCAGTGCCGACTGGAGCAGCACTGATGAGATTGAAAAAGAGTGCCTTATTGTTAACCGACCAGGGGAACAGCGATGGATTCGAGTGATCGGTCGTCGTGTCAATGAAGACTCGACACTTGCGGGCGGATATGTGCTGACTTTTCAGGATATCAATCATCGCAAAGATGCAGATGAACGCAACCAAAAACTCGCAAGCTTCGATTCTCTAACAGGTCTGCCCAACCGCCGTGCTTTTGAAAGCACACTAGCAGAATGTATTGTTCAAAATTCACCAGTGCGCAGTATTCTGGCAGTATTTTTTATCGATCTGGATGGGTTCAAACAGATCAATGACAGCTATGGTCACGAAGCCGGAGACAAGTTGCTGAAAAAAGTTGCGCTGACCATTAGCAAAGCGAGTGCACGCGCAACCAAGGTAGCCAGACTCGGCGGTGACGAATTTACCATACTCCTCACAGACGTAAAACGTATAGAAGAAGTCAAACACTTCGCTTCTCGTTTAACCTTGATGTTGCAGGAAAGTATTTCTGAAAAAGGTGTGAAAACCGATGTCTCCGCAAGTATCGGGATTGCTATGCATCATAAGCTCCTGCAAGACCGACGCGGCACTGATCGAATAGTCAATGATCTGCTGCGACATGCAGATGCAGCCATGTATGCAGCCAAGTCAGCAGGAAAAAACTGCTTTCGCTTTTACGGAGCCTACGGTGATGAATCTGTTAACCAACGTTCATTGCGAGATACAGACACACTAATAAAGGAAGTCAGTCGTGCCATTCATGGTGACGATATATACGTCGAGTATCAGCCCCAGGTGGAAACCCAAACAGGTCAGATCGTATCGTGCGAAGCATTGATTCGTTGGAATCACGCCAAAGAAGGTTTGATCGGTCCTGCCTCATTTGTACCGCTGGTCGAGTCAAGTGGAGGCATGGGTGAGCTGACTATTTGGCTTATCACTAAAATATGCAGTGATTTTCGAAACTCGTTCACAGAGTTTCGCCACGCGAGTAAAAGTGACAAAGATCTATCTGTGTCCGTTAATCTTTCGCCTGCTCAACTGCAGGATAAAAGTATTCTGTTTGCCATTGACCAAATCATATGCAATGAGTCGCTGAAGCCTGAGAATTTTATTTTCGAGATTACAGAACGTACGCTGATCTCCGATCCCATTAGTGGCCTTGCTGGTGTCAACTGGCTACATAGTCGAGGATATAAAGTCGCTCTGGATGACTTCGGCACCGGGTATTCTTCGCTTTCCTACCTGCATCGATTTCCGCTTGATGAAATCAAACTGGATGGCAGTTTTTTCAAGGATGTGAAGAACAGCAAGGCGTCACGTACGATTGTGAGAAGCGTTGTTGAACTGGCTCATTCTCTGGATCTTCTGGTAACGGCAGAAGGGGTAGAGTTGGAATCTCAGCTTAAGTTTCTGCAGGAAATTGGCTGTGATCAGTGGCAAGGGTACTTAATGAGCCCGGCAACTCGTCCGGTTGAGTTTTTAAAAGTTGTCAGTACTCACGCATCCGAGCCCCCCAGAAAAATCGCACTAGCGTGAATGCCAGGTAACAGGCACGACTCTCGGCGCCTCTCAATTCGAACAGATATGCTTATTGTTCGTGCGCTGCAGCCTATGATGCGGTAAGTTATTATTTTAAGATCGGTAGCAGCCAAAAAAGTACGGCTATTATCTGAAGCACGTAAGGCCAGTACTTTAGTTGTAAAAACACTCTAAGACGACCATGCAGCAAAGTCAGGGTGAAGCCCGACGATTGAGCCTCGCACTTTCCTCTCGCTCACGGGTCTCATCTCTCATAGTGGTATTTTGAGGATGCAAAAATGAACAACGACACTGATCTGCTGTCAGCTGACAAATCTAAGCGCTCGGAGGCTTCCACCACCGGCGGAAACCCAAACGCTGACATCACTAACCACTCGATAACCGCCACCACTAAACCCGAGAAAGGCTCACCTTCACCCAGCCATGTCGTGGGTATCGGGGCATCAGCAGGCGGATTGAGTGCTCTACAAAGCCTTTTTGACCGCATTCCTGCTAACACCGGGGCCGCATTTGTTGTAGTGCAACACCTGTCGCCTAACTTCAATACCCTCATGGACGAGCTGCTGGCCAAGCACTCAAAAATGGCAGTGTCACTTGCCGATGATGGCGAGCACCTGCAACCGGACCATATTTACGTGATGCGCCCGAATCGCAACCTCATTGTTGCCGAGGGCAAATTATTCCTCAATGAGATTCACCGCACCGGGCACCCCAATCTTCCTATCGACGAGTTTTTCCGTTCCCTGGCAGTAGATGCACAAAACCGATCAGTTGGAATTATCCTCTCCGGCACAGGCAGCGACGGCAGCCAGGGTGTGAAAGCATTGCGAGAAGCGGGTGGCCTGGTCATGACCCAGCAGCCCAACGAAGCAGAATTCGATGGCATGCCGGTATCCGCTATTCGCACTGGTTATGTTGACACCATCGGTGATGTTGACGAACTGGCAAGACAATTAGTCTCATACATCCGCCATCCGTTAACCGCCAGTAAAAACCGGGTGTTCAGAGAACACCTGGCTTCTAACAACGATTTACTGGAAAAGATATTTGTCAGATTGCGTGTGGCGACTGCAATTGACTTCTCGCTGTATAAACCATCGACAATAGCTCGACGAATCGAGCATCGCATGGGCATAAACAACATAGAGACGCTGCCAGATTACGCTGATCTGCTCGATAGAAAGCCGGAAGAGTTTGCGCTGCTAAAATCGGATCTTCTTATTGGTGTTACCCAGTTTTTTCGAGACCCGGATGCACACGCCGAGCTGGCGAAATCCGTACTACCCGCCATCATCAGCAACAAGTCTGTGGATACGCCGGTTAGAGTATGGATGGTCGGTATATCAAGTGGCGAAGAAGCCTACTCAATGGCTATCGCTTTCAATGAAATTCTTGAAGAGTTAAAAATCTCAATTCCGATAAAGATTTTTGCAAGCGACGCTGACAGCGGCTCAATTGACTATGCCTCTGCCGGTGTTTATCCACCGTTTATCTCAAATGATGTCAGTGACAAACGCCTGGCCAAGTATTTTAACATCGATGAAGCTGGCAACTACGTGGTAAGCAATCGGTTGCGTAACATGATTGTCTTTGCTACCCACAACGTACTTGAAGACCCGCCGTTTTCCAATATGGATCTTGTCGTTTGCCGCAATATGTTGATCTACTTTCAAACAGAGGCACAAGAGCGAACACTGGCTTTGTTTAATTTTTCTCTGCGCGATGCTGGCTACTTATGGCTTGGTAGCTCGGAGTCACTGGGCGGACAAGCAGAAAATTTTAGCGAGCTAAGTAGCAGCTCAAAAATTTGGCGTAAAATCCGCTCATCACGCATTCCAATTAGACATATTAATGCGGACCATCTGCGTAAAACCTCAACCAAACATGTCACTAGAGCATCACATGGACTGACGCAACGTGGAACCTACGAACAAAAAAACATTTATCACAATGTTCGCGATCGCTTACTGGACGAATACGGCCCTGACGCAATGCTACTCAACCCTGACCATCAGGCAGTACATATTTTTGGCGATTGCAAACAATACCTGGAAACACACAGATCAGGACACGTCACTACTCACATTGACTCGTTGATTGCACCCTCTCTCAGCGTACCTGTATCTACCTGCCTTGCGAAAGCAGCAGAGTCCGAGTCCGGAAGCCATCGGTTGAACGATGTGCCAATGAACGACCCTGAAAATCAGAAAAAACTAATCAATATCACCGCAAGGCGCGTCTCTGATCTATCTCGCAATAACGACACCTACTACCTTCTGTTGTTTGCCGAGCTCAGAGACAAACCTGTAGAACACAAAAAGCTCCCGGACAGTTCCAACCAGGAAACTTATCAGGCTGATATGCATACCAGGGAACGATTGCGTGAACTTGATTTACAGTTAAATGACTCGCGTCAGGAGCTCCGCAACGCGTACGCAGAGCTCGATACAACCAGTGAGGAGCTTCAGGCTACCAATGAAGAATTAATGGCGGCGAATGAGGAGCTTCAATCCACCAATGAAGAGCTACAGTCGGTTAATGAAGAACTCTATACGGTTAACACTGAGTACCAGGAAAAGATAGCCGAATTAATGGAGCTCAACACAGACCTGGACAATCTGTTAAATTCAACCGGATACGGCATCATATTTCTAGACAGCACGCTCTCAATCAGACGCTTTACACCATTGATGGCAAAATACATCAACCTGCTACCGGGTGATGTAGATCGGCCTATCGGAGATTTTAAAATAGGCCTTGATCACTCTACGTTGCTGGAAGATTTGAATCAGGTATTGAACTCCGGTGAGACTATCGAGATAAATTCAAAAATGAAAGACAGTGACAAACAACTATCGATCAGTATCAGCCCCTACATCTCCACTGATAAAACTATCAACGGTGTCGTTATGACCGTAAGAGATTGGTAATTACCAACCTAAGACTAACTACGTTGTGAAAAATAAATCAGTACAGAGCAAGGAAGATTCTCAGAGTAATCTGCAATCCGACGTTGCAGGTTTCTCTATACTGTTGATAGAGGATGACAACACCCTCGCAGAGCTATGGCATAGCTATCTTGAAACTCAGGGTCATCAAGTCGATTGTTGCGACACAGTTGCCGATGCAACAGTACTATTGCACAGCAACCACTATGATTTACTAATCGTCGATATATTTTTGCGCCAGGACGGGCAGATACTTGCCGAAGGTGGTGTCACCATTATCAACAGAGTCCGTCTCAATAGCGGCTTCAATAGCAACAGCACTGAGCACCTGGCCATTTTAGCAGTCACCGGTGCCGATACCCGATCACAAGGCAAGTTCAGCGCTCTGAATAGTGTCACTAATTTAATTGATGCAAGCTTACAAAAGCCGATCAAGCTGGAAACACTGGGCCGCGAAGTTCACCGACTTTGCACAGCTAACGAGTAAGCCAATGCATTTCTCATTGCTGTATATCAGCCGATTCGCAGTGCCTGTTGACCAAAAAATGCTTGACGATATACGCATACAGTCCGCCTTACTCAATCAGGCGGCCGACGTCAGCGGAATTTTACTGTCAACACCAGGTTACTTCTGCCAGTTCCTTCAAGGCAGCAAAGAAAATGTTGAACAGACAATGATCAGGATTGGCAATGATCCGCGCCATCAGGAAATTGCTGTGCTGTTAAAAACGGATCTACCTGAAACACTATTCCCAGGCTGGGGAATGGCAACAAGCCTCATACCAGAAGGTGACATAGCCAAGGAAATAGAACTGGCCTTTCACGATCGACTGGCTGACCTCAGCACTGTTGACCGCCTTATGGCTATTATGCAGAGGTTCCGACCAGTTAATGGCGTCCTGCACAAATCCGTAGTGGTTGACTCAGAGTTAAAAAGAGACCTGGGATTGACAAAGCTCGCAACACAAGACGACTCCATACAGGGGTTGCTGGAACTCGGGGAATCGATTTTTCCCGGTTGCGATATAGCTCTGGCAGTTCACGAACCTGACAACAAAGACTATAGCTTTCAAACAAATTCCTCAAACCATTCAACAGCCAATGAAGAACTATTAGACCAATTGCCCACTGAGTATTTCTCGATCAATGCAACACTCTGCCAATTAGACAATACTGGCAGAACAAGTTGGCCCCAAGACACCTTATCCGACAATCTCCCGTCTCAGGTATACGCTTTTTCTGATTCTACTTATGAGTCCGCCACCGGAGTAGGTCTAATTGATTCTGAAGATAAGATTTTTGGCAGCTTATGGGTATTGAATAGAACACAAGGGGCACTGAGTAGCACCGAAGAACAAAATAAACTGGCATTGCTGGCAAGCTCTGTCAGTGCACAAATAGAACAACAGCGCACCATTTTTCTCACCAACCTGGCACATCAAAACTCACAACGCCAGCAGCTCAATATAGCCGCAGAGTTGCGCAGAATTGAGGCGGTAATTAATTTAGCCAGCAGTGCTATTGTGGCACTTGATCGCAAAGGTCGCATCCTGATGATCAACGATGCTGCACGAGAGATATTCGGCTTTCAGTCAGAACAAGTCCCCTTTAGCTGGCCAGGCCCGAGTGGATTTCTGGATCCTGGAACACTCAAGCCAATCGACGATAACCACTCTCCCCTGCAAAACGCGATTACAGCGGCCAATTCCAAATTCAGTAGCTCCAAAGCTCACAAGATCACTAATGAATTGCTCGCATATGGTCACCCCAAATCCAGTCAACCTTATTTTCTTCGAATGACTGCAACAGAGGTGAATGAATCCGATTCTACAATTTGCTCTGTACTGGCGTTTGACGATGTTACGGCACTTGAAGCCAGTAGAGAGCGTGTCAGACGTAGCGATCGACTAGAGGCGTTGGGTCAGCTTACAGGCGGAATCGCTCATGACTTTAACAACTTACTGGCGACCATCCTGAATTCAGTCGAGCTCGCCAAAATCGAAACTGACCCGGAACAGCAAAATCACCTTCACGATATTGTGATCTCGAGTGTGCAACGCGGTGAAGCGCTCACCAATCGATTAATCACTTTTGCGCTGGCCAATCCATCTGCCATAGAAGTACACAGACTCACCGACATTATGCACTCACTGCTTGATTTGGCAGAGAGCAGCATAGCTGTGGATATTAATTTAATCATTGCCCCTTTTTCACCAACGATTGCGGTCAGGTGTGACGGAGGGCAACTGGAAAACGCACTGTTGAATATATTAATTAATAGTCGCGACGCTATTCGGGACAGTGGTATCGGCGGACACATTCGAGTGGAAGTCAAAGTGAGAAATCGAAGCACGGGTAAACTGCACAGTGACCTGTCGACAGACGAAGATTCACAAGTTGAAATTGTTTTATCGGACGATGGACCGGGCATGTCAGAGGAAGTCCTAAGACGCGCTGCTGATCCATTCTTCTCTACAAAGCACGATAAAGCCGGAAGTGGTCTGGGACTATCAATGGTTTATGGTTTTGTGCAACAGAGCGGTGGCGAACTGTTGATCAAAAACCTCGGCACTAAGGAATCCCGGATCACCGGCACCGAAATCACTTTAATATTGGCGTACGCCAAAAAAGAGCCTGACACTCAGCGGGAACCAACTAAGGCTTCCGTAGCTGAAATCCAGCCTGCAAGAATATTACTTGTGGAAGACGAGCCCGAGCTCGCTCAGGTGTTAGCGCTAACTCTGCAGCGCATGGGTCATGACGTGCGAACCGTACACAATAGCAATGACGCAATGAATATCGTACAAAACGATGCCAATCTGGACTTGTTACTAACTGATATCGTCCTGCCAGGTCCCATGGATGGTTACTCTCTGGCGCGTGAAGCAGTCAATACTCGGCCCGCGCTTAAGGTGGTTTACTTGAGTGGTTATGCTCGCCGGCGTACAGGCTCGTCCCCACTCGGACCTGTCTTACAGAAACCGGTTTCTGCCAGGCAACTGGTAGCAGTCGTTAGGCGGGAATTAGATCCGGATGTGAAATCAACTTTGGATAGGGAGCTGGTGCTGCAGGATCAATCGGCAGAGGACGATACGGGCAGCGATAAAGACTGATCTTCAGTCCGCACAGCAATATTGGCAACAACACGCCGTTGAATCTCAACCCGACGCCGCAGCCGATTGATAAGGGAGTACATATCCCTTTGGCGACGATCCAGAGCCCCGATGCGCTGCAACAATGCTTGATCCGTGTTGCTGCTGAATGAACATGAGTTACTTGAAGCTGCCGGGTCAATTTCGGCTGTGTTACTTTTTTCTTGCATGGACCGTTATTCGTCTTGCCCTATTCTTATTTTTCAGGCCCGGAAACCATTCGGAAGTTCAATTTAATGTCGCAGCCTGCACTCTCGCGATACACTCACACCCCATCGCCCCCTGCCTGTGGCAATCTCCATGCCAAGATCTAACCACTCAAGTCATGTCAGCACAAAAGTGACGGTTTACCACGATGGCGAGTGCCCTCTTTGCCGCAAGGAAGTAGATCTCATGCAGAAACTTGATAAGTCCGGTTCAATCAAATGGGTAGATATCAATCACGACCAACACGCGATACATGATGCGGGCATCAGCTTCGAGCAAGCGATGGATCGTATTCATGTCGTTGACCGCTCACAACAGCTGCATACCGGTGTAGCCGGATTTCTACAGATCTGGCGGCACCTGCCTTACTATCGTCGGCTGGTTCCCGTGATTCGACACACGCCTTTTCTGCAGCCTATCCTGGAACGCGCCTACAGCTTGTTTGCAAAACACCGACTACGCTTGACGGGCAGATATCAATCGGCCGCTGTCAGGCGAGAAAAATCAGAATAACTTTTCTGCCAATCCTGCTTCCCCCGCAGGGTTCCCTGAGCATCGGCACAGCGCAGATCCCACGCCGATATCACTACTCTGATCGATACACTTTACCCCTGGATATTGCGATAAGCCCGGCCTGAAAATTGATTGTGTAATCTCCTAACGGTATTGCGCCCTCATCCAGGAAGAAACGTGAAAGCATTGTCCCCGGCACTCATATTCGCAGGCTTAGCTGCAGTCTCTGGCGTAGTACACGGTGACATCTACAAGCACATCGATGAAGATGGCAATGTCACCTACGGAGAGATTCCCGCGAACGGTGCTACGAAAGTAGAGCTTTCAAAAACAAACCTTATTGATAACAGCACATTGACCGGTGAAACAGGCTCACAACGACAGATCCCTGAGAGATATACAGAAGCATCACAAGTTGATTCAGCGGTGGTGATTTATAAAAGCCTCAAAGTAGCATCACCTGAGAACGATCAAATCACTGACGGTTTATCCGGAGCGGTAACCGTGTCTTTTCAGCCCGAACCCGGTCTGGGCCCAAATGACCAACTGGTCATTACCGTCAATGGTGAAGACGTGAGTGAGGGCAGCAACACTTCGCACGCTTTGCAACAGCTACCGCGGGGAGCCTACAACGTCTCCGGTCGTATTCTGGATTCCAACGGCCGCGTGAAAATTCGTTCTGAAGCGGTTACTTTTCACGTCAGGCGTCCATCAATTCTTTTTGGCAATTCCAATTCTGTAGCTGTGGATGAAGAATAGAAGCCCTGATTGCAAGTTGCCGTAACAAGCAGGTTTACCCAACTGCAACCCATGTAGAGTTTGCAATAGATTCTCCACTAAACACTTTGCGTTATTGGATGTGTGCCTCACTCTCTATTGTGTGTCTCACCCTCCATCCAAATCAGGCCACCCTGAACCGATGAGCGGACTACTTTGACTAGCACTGCTGTGTGTCTCAGATATGCCGTAGCACTGTACAACCACTTTGATCCGTAACAGTCAGACCTGCAGTGCTGCCACCGTATCGAAATATTCGTTTACAATGGCGGCTCTTTTTTATTGCGCGGTGATTTGCAGTGCAAGTGGCTAAGCCAAAGTTTCGCTCACAGTTGCTACACCCCCGGCACTGGATTGCCTGGACGGGGTTTGGTGTCTGGTATTTACTCTCTGCCTTGCCATACCGTGTACAACTCTTTTTAGGGCGAAAACTGGGACGGATCCTGATACAAGTGGCACCGCGTCGTCGAAAAATTGCCTCCACTAATATTGCACTCTGCTTTCCAGAACTGAACGAGGCTCAACGCCACAAACTACTGGATGAAGTGATGGAGTCCTTGGGGATTGCGTTCTTCGAAACGGGGATAGCGTGGTTTTGGCCGGTACGCAGGTTAAAACAACTGATGTCGATAAACGGCGCCGAACATCTGGAAGCCGCGAAGAAAGACGGTGTCGGAGTGATTTTAATGGCTTTGCACTTTACCCATATCGATATAGGCGCAAAGCTATTGGGTCTGAAGTTTTCAATTGATGGTGTCTATCGGCCACACAAAAATGCGGTCTTTGACTACATGCAAAGCAGCGGTCGTGAGCGTCATACTATGGAGGGCAATGTCATTCCTCGCAAAGACGTACGCGGCATGGTAAAAGCACTGCGCAAAGGCCGGGCAATCTGG
>CAZQKJ010000020.1:0-21182 GCA_964593315.1 uncultured Granulosicoccaceae bacterium | reverse complement strand
CACATTAAGGATCGCCACAACAATGCTTGCTGCTGAATAACTACCGCTACAAATAGCCACAGGCGCGCGGCAGCACCATTGACGCAATCAAGCGATCTGTCCAACCTTATCAAGCAGTTGATGCTTCTTAAGGCTAACCAGTAAAAGTGATATGGCTGCAGGAGTAACCCCGGGGATGCGAGAAGCCTGACCAATCGTATCGGGGCGTTGCTCTGATAACTTCTGTTGTACTTCAGATGAGAGCCCGGATACATTGCTGTAGTCAAAGGTATTCGGAATTGACGTTTCGGAATAACGCGACTGACGTTCAATCTCATCTTGTTGTCGTTGAATATAGCCCTGGTATCGAATCTGTGTTTCAAGCTGCTGCAAAACAACCGGATCATTGACCGGAAAGCGTTCAGGGAAAATCCTTTGCAAACCAGTGCAATCTATTTCAGGGCGACGCAACAAATCGATAACCTGCTGATCTTTTTGCACCTGTACTTCAAACTCTGATTCTATCTTGCGGGCATCATCCGAGGCTGCATGTATAAACCATTGACTGACGGACTGACGGTTCTGTTCTATCGCTTCAACTTTGTTGCTGAACCGTTGCCAACGATCATCACAGACCAGACCAAGGTCCCGTCCCTTTTCTGTGAGTCTTAAATCGGCGTTGTCTTCACGCAACAGCAAGCGATACTCTGCACGACTGGTAAACATTCTATAAGGCTCCAGGGTACCGCGAGTGATTAGATCATCGATCATTACTCCAATATAGGCTTCATCACGGCGAGGAGACCAGATGGGCTTTCCCTGCACTGCAAGAGCTGCATTTAATCCGGCAACTAAACCTTGTGCACCCGCCTCTTCATAACCGGTGGTGCCATTAATCTGCCCGGCAAAATACAAGCCGCCAATAAACTTGGTTTCAAGCGAGGCATGCAGATCACGTGGATCAAAAAAATCATACTCAATTGCATAGCCCGCACGAGTGATATGAGCATTCTCAAAACCTTTAATACTATGCACATAATCCAGCTGTACCGAGAATGGCAAGCTGGTTGAGATACCATTCGGGTATACCTCATGAGTACTCAGCCCTTCAGGCTCTATAAAAATCTGATGTGAGGTTTTATCTGCAAAGCGTACGACCTTGTCTTCTATAGATGGACAATAGCGCGGCCCTACCCCTTCAATATTGCCTGAGTACATCGCAGATTTTTCGAGATTAGATCGAATAATTTCGTGGGTTTTTTCATTCGTGTGAGTGATGTGACAATGCACCTGCTCAGGGTGATCGGCTTCGCTGCCTATGTAGGAAAATACCGGTCGCGGTGTATCTCCCGGTTGATTTTCAAGCTGGGTGTAGTCAATGGTTTTACCATCTATTCTCGGTGGTGTGCCAGTCTTGAGGCGTGCCACTCGAAAAGGTAGTTCTCTAAGGCGACGAGCCAACGCATTGGACGGTGCATCACCGGCACGGCCACCGGACTGCTGCACATCGCCGATATGGATCTTGCCGCCTAAAAAAGTACCCACGGTGAGTACCACTCTCGGTGCGAAAAATTTCAATCCGGTTTCAGTCACTACTCCACAGGCACGCTGCATCCCGTTGTCAGACTCAACCACCAGATCATCAACCGATTGCTGAAAAATATGCAGGCCAGGCTGATTTTCTACCGCTGTTCGAATGGCTGCACGATACAGTGCCCGGTCTGCCTGCGAGCGAGTGGCTCTAACCGCCGGTCCTTTGCGTCCGTTTAGCGTTCTGATATGTATTCCGGCTGCATCTGCAGCTTTAGCCATGACGCCGCCGAGCGCATCAATCTCTTTAACCAGGTGACCCTTGCCTATGCCACCTATGGCTGGATTACAGCTCATCTGACCAATGGTCTCTATATTGTGCGTTAGCAGGAGCGTTCGCGCACCGGCACGACTGGCAGCCAATGCGGCTTCGGTTCCTGCGTGGCCACCGCCTACGACGATGACATCATATTGAAATTGATCGCTCATGATGTGTCTCTTGCTACGCGCAGCTTATTCAACCGCAGAACTACATTATAGACTTGTGGATAGCTTTTAACTAAGGTCAGGGTCGTGAAAGCCAAATGAATTTGCCTGGGGTTACTCGGTTCACGCTAACCCGGTAGCAAGCGCTACTCTGGATCTATTACTTGCCGATACAAAATCTCGAAAAAATTTCACCCAACAAATCATCACTGGTGAATTCTCCGGTGATCAGATTGATCTGATCCTGGGCCAACCGCAATTCCTCTGCAGCCAGTTCACCCGCTCCCGCAGCCACCAGATGGTTGTGCGCGGTTTTGATATGCTCCCGGGCACTGAGCAGCGCATCGATATGCCGTCTGCGCGCCATTAACGCGCCCTCCGTGGTTTTTTCAAAACCTGCACACTGCTTTAAGTGTTCTCGCAGATCTGTAATGCCTTCGCCTGTTTTAGCTGATACGAGAATATTGTGGTTGTCCTCGGCAGGACCAATCGGATTCGCACTCACTTTAAGATCGGACTTATTCTGCACAATGGTGACAGGGATACTCGCCGGTAACTCAGCCAGTAGTGAAGCATCAGGATCTGTACCTGCCTGCACCACAAATAAAATTCTGTCCGCCTGATTGATCTGATCATGAGCACGCCTGACGCCCTCCTGCTCTATCGGATCATCACTGTGACGCAAGCCTGCGGTATCAATAATGTGCAAGGGCATGCCGTCAATGTTGATCTTTTCTTTTAGTACATCACGGGTTGTGCCGGCAATGTCCGTGACGATAGCCGTGTCTTGTCCGGTTAACCGATTTAGTAAACTGGATTTGCCGACATTGGGCAATCCAGCTATCACGATACTTATGCCGTCTCTGAGTAGCGCTCCTTCATGGCTGCGCAACAGCAAATGCGAAACGTTGTGGTCGAGGGTGGTAAATCTATCAGCCAACTCGGTATCTTTTAAAAAATCGATTTCTTCTTCTGCAAAATCGAGTGCAGACTCTATAAAAACCCGGCAATTCAACAGCTGATCGAGTATTACCGCAACTTGCGCTGAAAATTCACCTTGCAGTGATCGCACGGCGGCACTGGCCGCCTCTGCAGTACTCGCTTGAATAACATCACTGACCGCCTCGGCCTGTGCCAGGTCGAGTTTGTCGTTTAAAAAGGCTCTTTCGGTGAATTCACCCGGTCTGGCAGGTCTGGCTCCGGCCGCAGTTGCTACTTGTAAAAGCTGATCGAGAAGTACGTGGTTGCCATGCGACTGGAGTTCCAGTACATCCTCACCGGTATAGGAGTCAGGGCCTTTAAAGTAGAGTGCGATACCCTGATCAATGGTAGTGCCATGGGCATCATTAAACGATGTGTAGCGTGCTCTTCTCGGCTGCAGTTGCAAGCCTGTGATCAGTGATCCAATTTTCGCAGCACGATCACCACTGACTTTTACAATCCCAATAGCACCTTTGCCCGATGCCGTAGCAATAGCCGCTATGGTGTCCGTTGATGCAGCATCGGACACCACAGCACCAGACTACTTTTCTGCCAGTACGTGGCGGGTGATGTAGTACTGCTGAGCAATGGACAATGTGTTGTTAACCACCCAATACAACACCAGACCTGCCGGAAAGAATGCAAAAAATACGGTAAAGATAAACGGCATCGCCATAAATACCTTGGCTTGAATGGGATCAACCGGCGCCGGGTTGAGGCGCTGCTGAATGAACATGGTGATACCCATAATCAGTGGCAGTACATAGAACTTATCAAGTAAGGATAAATCTTTGATCCACAATATCCACGGGGCCTGTCGTAGTTCAACACTCTCAAGCAATACCCAGTACAAAGAAATAAAGACCGGTATCTGAACCATGATCGGTAAACACCCGCCGAGCGGATTAACCTTTTCCTTTTTATACAAATCCATGGTGGCCTGACCCATCTTTGCACGATCATCGCCATAGCGTTCTTTGAGCGCTGCCATCTCTGGCTGCAATTTACGCATGCGAGCCATGGATCGATAACTGGCCTCTGACAATTTGTAGAACAGCAATTTAATACACAGAGTTACGCCGACAATCGACCAGCCCCAGTTACCGATAATCGAGTGAATCTTGTGCAACAACCAGAAAATCGGTTTGGCAATCACAGACAGGAAACCATAATCAACAGTCAGATCAAGATGAGGTGCAACCTCTTTCATACGCGACTGAATCTTGGGCCCGACAAAAAAACCGGTTTGCAATTTGCCGGTGGTGCCGTCTGCTACCTGCACACTGCCAGACTGCAATCCGATAATATGCCGTCGCGGTGTGCCCACCGTTTTAGTGTAAACATTACTGACTTCATCCTGCGCAGGTATCCAGGCACCAAGAAAATAATGCTCTATGATCGCAGCCCAGCCACCGGTAGTCTGGGATTGATTAGTGGCATCATCAAAGTCTTCAAATTTTATCTTTTCGTACGGATCCTGATCAGTACTGACAACACCCCCTATAAAGGTGTAAATAAAATTCTGGGTTTCATCATCCGTTACTGGCTTGCGACGCAACTGGCGATACTGGTTAAAGCTTTTGGCTGCACCGGAGTTATTCTGGATATCGTAGTCAAGATCAATCAGATAACGATCACGTTTAAATGTGTAGGTCTTGGTGACCGAGATACCGTCTTCTGATTGCCAGGTTAAAGGTACTTTAAGTTCATCCTGACCATCTTGCAGCGTGTACTCGGTTTGCTCGGTATTGAACAAGGCATGGTGATTCGGTGCATCACCATTGGATGACTGCAGGCCTGACTGAGCGACAAAATACTCAGCATCTGTGTCATTCATAAGTACGAACGGATCATCCGGTGTTTCCAGCGCTGTCGGGTATTGAAGCAGCCGTACCGCATTGATATCACCACCTTTGCTGCTGATAGTGACTTTTAGTGTGTCGGTGGTGACGGTGATTTCATCAGCACCGGTGGTCTGGCCGCCATCTTGAGGCACCACCGCTGCGGTCTCACCATTGCTGACCGGTGTGGGAATATCATCCGACGGGGACACGGCAGTTAGCGGTTCAGACTGATCTATTCCATTAACTGATGTTCCATTGACAGAAGGTCCGTTAACCACGGGTGGCGCGTCGGTTTGATCACCACCGGTTGTATTGGTAACGACACCGGGTTGTGGTCTGGGTGCGTAATCCTGTTGCCACGATGTCCAGACCTGGAGCAGCAAAAACCCGAGCGCCGCCCAAAGCAATAATCTCTGATTATCCATGCTGTTTATCCGTGGCCCGGCAGGCTTGTCTTGGCGATCATTGTTGCTAACTCGATTTTCACTGGCAATTTAACACTGGTCATTTAATACCGCGGTTTAGTTCGGATTTTTATTTGTCGGTTCTGAATCTGGTACCGGATCATACCCGTGAGATCCAAAAGGGTTACACCGAGCAATGCGTTTGATACCTAACCATGTGCCTTTTCGTGCACCATGTTCCTGTATCGCCTGCATTGTGTACTGTGAGCAACTGGGCTCGTAACGGCAATGTGGTGGCAAAAAAGGGCTAATAAAGCGTTGGTAGCCTCGAATTAAGTAACACAGCACGCTACGCATCTTTGGCAATCCGCGCCCAATGCCTGGCCAAACTCACAGCGAGATCCTTTTTGCTGGCGGTCACACTCGGGTTCCGAGCGAGCAGTACGATATCAAAACCAGACAGTGATTGCTTGTGTTGTCTAAAAGATTCTCTGGCAAGTCGCTTAAGTCTGTTGCGATCAACCGCTCGCTTTGCACACTTTTTAGCCACTGCCATACCGAGCCTTGCCGGCTGACCCTGATTGTGACTGTATAAAATGGTCCAGTTCCGATCAGCTGAACGCTTGTTTTTCGCAAATACCCGGCGATACTGTGCCGCATCGGTAAGCCTTGACGCTCGGGTGAAACGCTCGTCGGGGGTTGGTAACATGGGATTCTGGCGGCGAAGTTTAAGTAGGCTTGCACGCGTAGCACCCGGCACAAAGCCAGGCACATTTAAGTGTGCATCTATATCAGTTCTTTAGAGTACCACGGGGCCAGATCAAGCGGCAGTCAACGCAAACTGTTGCCTGTAGTGCAACAGCGGTTCGATGGCCGGAATACCGTCGGGCTCAGCTACAGAGCCCGAGGGGATTTAAGCTGAGAGTCTTTTACGGCCTTTGGCACGACGCGAGCGAATGACTGCTCTGCCACCACGAGTAGCCATACGAGCTCTGAAGCCGTGAGTGCGCTTGCGGCGCAAATTACTCGGCTGGAAAGTCTGTTTCATTTTGGATTACCGGTGTAGTTTTCACGGTTGCCAGGCGACGTGCTATTGCTAGAGCACAATTGCCGGGAGACCGCGATGTTTAACTGTGGTGTGAACTTTACGATACAGCTGAAAGTTAGCTCTCTGATTATCGCCAATAAAACTTCATTCGTCAATAATTACACTTGCCCTGTTGATGCATTTCAACTGTGGATAACTTTCTCAAACAGTAATAGACTAAATTTCGTCGTTGTGAAGCAGCAGGTGCCGGAGACCACCATCCGCAGACCCTGTGTCACACAAACAGCAGCCTGAATAGCGTCTTGAAAAACAATTAAATACTTGCTGCTTTTTCGACCACCATTGTTTACCGCCAAAACATAAAAGATTGTTTGTTAACCATTTATTGGCCATTTGGCCTAAACCGGGGAGTGTTGCTCGTTGTCGGTCTGGAATCGCTGTCTGTCACATTTGTCAAACGAATTAACCGTCCAGGAAATGACTACCTGGGTGCTGTGTCTTCAGGCCATGGAGACCGAAGATGAAATAAAGCTGCTTGCGCCCAACGAGTATGTGCGGGACAAGGTAGAAAACAGCTATGCCTGCAGAATACGGGAAATAGCCACCAGTCTCGCGGAACGGGACAGTTTCAATGTATTGCTGGATGTCGGCAGCGGCGAACTGGTCGCCCCGGCCAAGCCAGTTGAAGCGTTATCCCCTGCCTCGAGCATAAACGGTGGAAGTTCGCAATCCGTCGGAAACAGTAATTCCACGCCCTGTCAGCAGGCAAGATCAGGTGCCGGCACTGAATCCTTGAAAGAATTCAAAACTGCACTGAACCCTAACCATAACTTCGACACCTACATAGAAGGTAAATCAAACCAGTTTGGTCGCGCCGCTGCATTGCAGATTGGTGAAAACCCGGGTGGCTCCTATAACCCGTTGTTCATCTACGGAGGTGTCGGACTGGGTAAAACCCATTTGATGCAGGCTGTCGGCAACCTGATGGTCAGCCGTGGCGCTCGTAAAGTGCAGTATCTGCACTCTGAGAAGTTTGTACGTGAGATGGTGCAGTCACTACAAAAAGGCACCCAGGATCAATTTAAAAAGCACTATAGAACCCTGGATGCTTTGTTAATCGATGACATTCAGTTTTTTGCCAACAAAGGCCAAACCCAGGAAGAGTTCTTCCATACATTCAACGCACTACTTGAAAACGGTCAGCAGATTATTTTGACCTGTGATCGCTACCCAAAAGAAATAGATGGTGTTGAAGAGCGTTTGAAATCGCGTTTTGGCTGGGGTCTCACCGTGGCAATCGAACCGCCAGAACTGGAGACGCGGGTAGCCATCCTGAACGCCAAAGCAGAACAACACGGTTACAATCTGCCTGAGGAAGTCAGCTTCTTTATTGCACAGAGAATCGCTTCTAATGTGCGCGAGCTTGAAGGTGCTTTGAGAAGAGTTGCGGCCAATTCCCAATTTACCGGCAAACCCATCACTATCGACTTTGTCAAAGACGCGCTGAAAGATTTACTCGCAGTGCGCGACAAACTCATCACTGTTCAAAACATTCAAAAAACCGTCTGTGACTACTACCAGGTGCGCAATTCAGATTTGCTATCCAAGAAGCGCAATCGTTCTATTGCCAGACCAAGACAAATCGCTATGTTTCTGTCAAAGAATCTTACCCGTCACAGCCTGCCTGAGATCGGTGAGGCTTTTGGCGGTCGTGACCACACGACGGTATTGCACGCCTTTAGAAAGATAACCGAGCTGGCACAATCCGATCGCATCATTGAAGAAGACATCAAACACCTGACCAGAACGCTGTCTCAATAGCGAAGCAATGCTGCGTTCAGAGCATTAGCTATGGGCGGGAATGTTTGGGCAAACCCCACAGACTTGTGAGCATATAGAACAGCTTCTGCGTACAAGCTTGTGTTTTATCGCAGTCTTTTCCCAGGATGAGTTGACCACAACCCAACATATAAACAACACTCAAACTTTAGTGTCTGGTAAGGTTTCCGGATTGTTACTTGTAGATAACCTGTGCAAGAGCCGGGTACCAAGTGGTATCCGTTTTTTAGCTCAACATTAGTGACCAGGTTATCCACAGCAAAGTAAACATTAATAAACAACACAATAAAACTGTAAGTATTTGATTTACATGAATTTAATTCAAATATAAACAGAGTTATCCTGCTTAAGAGAAAGAACAGGATTAAACATTAAATAAAACAACTTATTTAATAAAACTGGTAAACATGAAATTCGCAATATCCAAATTAGAGCTTTTTGCCCCACTCCAGCAAGTGGTCGGCGTGGTTGAACGTAAGCAAACACATGAGGTAATGAATAACCTGCTGTTTGTGGCTAATGAAGATAGTCTGGAAATTACTGGCACCGATAACGAGGTCGAATTAAAAACCAGAATCCCGTTAATTGTGACCGAAACAGGACAATCTACTATCCCGGCGCGCAAACTGTTTGATATCTGCCGATCCCTGGATGACAACGCACGGCTCGATTTTGAAGTCGATACTGAAAAAGCAAAAATAAAAACCGGTAAAAGCCGATTTACCCTGGCCACCCTGCCCGTTGACGAATTTCCATTGGTAGACGAACTGACCGATGCTACCGCGGTATCGTTACCGCAGAAACATTTGGGCCTGGCAATTAAACGGACCTCCTTTGCAATGGCGCAACAAGATGTCCGGTATTACCTGAATGGATTGTTGCTACAGATCGGTGATGGCACATTGTGTTGCGTGAGTACTGACGGACACAGACTTGCTTTGCACAAAACCGCTGTAGAAATAAAAAACACCGACACTATCTCCGCCATTATTCCAAGAAAGGCGATTAATGAGCTGGCCAGATTGCTTGATGACGCTGACACTGATATCACCTTGAATCTAACGGGTAATCACCTGCAGGTGAAACTGGGTGCGCTGCAGTTAACCACTAAGCTGATCGACGGCAAGTTCCCTGATTATGAAAAAGTGGTCCCTCTTCCCAGTGATAATATCGCCCTGATTGACCGTGATTTATTGAAGCAGGCTCTTAGCCGAAGTGCCATTCTGGCCAACGAGACCTACAAGGGCGTGCGTTTGACACTGGCCAAAGATCAACTGGGCATACAAACCAATAATCCCAAGCATGAAGAAGCTGAAGATGAGTTGCAGATTGATTATTCCGGCCAGGAGATAGAGATAGGTTTCAATGTTGTTTATCTGCTCGATGTGTTAAATGTGATCGACTCAGAAACCGCAGAGCTCAATGTCAGTGATAACACCAGCAGTATGGTGATACATCCGGGTGACGATAAGCAAAGCACCTATGTTGTGATGCCGATGAGGCTTTGATCTGTCTCATCCATGTTCTCAAATGATGTTTTGAACGCTTTAAGCATCGCGGAGCTGGCGTCTCACAGTTAACCTCATGCATCTGACTCGACTGGATATCACAGGTGTTCGTAACCTCGCCTCGGTAAATATTGAACCTGGCGAAGGCATTAATTACTTCTATGGTGATAATGGGGCTGGAAAAACCAGCTTACTGGAATCCGTGTCACTGTTGTCTCTGGGGCGTAGCTTCCGTTCCGGGAGAATTTCAACCATTATTGCCCGTGACTCATCCGAGCTAATCGTGAGTGGCTTTGTTTCGGATAAGTTACGCCAATCAGCAAATCAGGTCGGTATTCGGCGTGGAATGGACGTCACAACTGCTCGGATCGATGGCCAGAATATAGATCGTTTGTCTCTGTTGGCGCAGGCTGTGCCTACTGTTGCGGTCTCTACAAAAAACCATGAATTGATTGAAGGTGGTCCTGGCGAGAGGCGAAATTTTCTCGATTGGATACTGTTTCACGTGAAGCACACTTTTGTACATTTATCGAAACGATACAAGTCTGCACTGTCGCAAAGGAACGCAGCACTACGTGCTGGCAGCAGTAATGAGATGGTCTGTTTGTGGAATACAGAGCTGGCGGAAGCGGGTGAAGCCATTGCCGATTTACGCAGGGCTGTTTGCGATCAAGTGCAGGATCGACTGAATATCTTCGCCAGACAATTGGATAGTGCAACCGAACTGCACGAGGCTGCCAGGGATCTTATCCCTGAGTTGCATTACCGTCGTGGCTGGGCTGAGGGTCAATCGCTACACGAAACACTGGAAAAATCACTGGATAACTGCAGGCGGCTGGGAACTACATCCACTGGCCCACACAGAGCAGATATACGACTTAAACTCGGGACTGATGAAGCGCGTTATCTTTTATCCCGTGGTCAGCAAAAACTGCTGGCGGTATTACTGAAACTGGTTCAGGTTGATCTCTACACTCAGCACCACAGCCAACCTCCTATTCTGTTGTTCGATGATCTGCCGTCCGAGCTGGATATCAGGGCCAGAGATTTTGTATTTTCCTACCTCCAATCCAGCTCCGTGCAAGTATTTTTAACCGGGGTAGAGAATGTTCCAAAATCGATACAAGATGTAAATAAAGCGTTTCACGTGAAACAGGGCGAAATTCAAAATGTGATATAATGACGGGTTACGTATCAGAGATTGCTAATGGCAGACGAAGACAGCACATCCGAACCCGATTCCGCCGCAGATTCCGGAGGCTCAGGAGCCGCTTACGATTCCAGTAATATCAAGGTGCTTAAAGGCCTTGATGCTGTGCGTAAACGACCGGGAATGTATATCGGCGACACAGACGACGGCACTGGGTTGCACCATATGGTGTTCGAGGTTGTCGATAACTCGATTGATGAAGCACTGGCCGGGCACTGTAGTGAAATTGGCGTGACGGTCCATGTGGATAACTCTATCACTGTGCAGGACGACGGTAGAGGAATACCGGTTGATATGCATGAGGAGGGCAAGTCGGCTGCAGAAGTTATCATGACGGTCTTGCATGCCGGTGGTAAGTTCGACGATAACTCCTACAAGGTATCCGGTGGTTTGCATGGTGTGGGTGTGTCCGTGGTGAACGCTTTATCGGAGTCACTTAAGCTGACTATCTGCCGAGACGGCAAAGTTCACGAGCAATCCTACATAGACAGCGTACCAGTCGCACCACTGGAAATAGTCGCAGACACTACAAAAACAGGGTCTACGATCTATTTCAAACCCAGCGCCTCTATCTTCACGCTGACAGAGTTCTCCTATGAAATACTTTCAAAACGATTGCGTGAGCTGTCCTTTTTAAACAGTGGCGTACGCATTCGTTTGCGTGATGAGCGATCGGACAAAGAAGATATTTTTGAATATGAAGGTGGAATAGCAGCCTTTGTTGAACATCTTAATCGCAACAAAACAGCTATCCATAAAGAACCCATTCATTTGCGCCAGATGAAAGAAGAAGCAGAAGTTGAGGTGGCTTTGCAATGGAATGATTCCTACCAGGAAAACATCTACTGCTTTACCAATAACATCCCGCAAAGAGATGGAGGTACCCATCTGGCAGGTTTTAGAGCAGCACTTACCAGAACCTTAAATACCTATATGGAGCAGAATGGTATTTCTGCCAAGTCAAAAGTGGATACCACTGGAGATGACACGCGTGAGGGTCTGACAGCGGTGTTGTCTGTCAAAGTACCTGACCCTAAATTTTCATCGCAAACCAAGGACAAACTGGTGTCATCCGAGGTTCGCGGTGCGGTTGAGTCATCGATGAATGAGAAACTGACGGACTTTCTCAATGAAAACCCGGCAGAGGCCAAAATGATAACGGCCAAAATCGTAGAAGCGGCTATGGCTAGGGAAGCAGCCCGAAAAGCGCGAGAGATTACCAGAAGGAAAGGTGTGCTCGACATCGCTGGACTGCCTGGCAAGTTGGCTGATTGTCAGGAAAAAGATCCTGCAAAATCAGAGATTTACCTGGTGGAGGGCGACTCAGCCGGTGGGTCAGCAAAGCAGGGCAGAGACCGAAGAACTCAGGCAATACTGCCGCTGAAAGGCAAGATATTGAATGTCGAGCGTTCCCGCTTTGACAAAATGCTGTCGTCTCAGGAAGTGGGTACTCTCATCACTGCACTGGGATGCGGTATCGGTAAGCACGAATTTGATCCTGACAAGCTGCGTTATCACTATATCGTGATAATGACCGATGCTGACGTCGATGGCTCTCACATACGAACCCTGCTATTGACCTTCTTCTACCGTCAAATGCCTGAATTGATAGAGCGCGGTCATGTTTATATTGCTCAGCCGCCTTTATATAAAGTCAAAAAGGGCAAGCAGGAACGCTACGTCAAAGATGATGTTGAGTTGAATGAATACCTGCTTGAGCTTGCGATGAACGATGCTAGTCTGCTGCCATCACCTGGTGGCAAAGCACTTGATTCAAAAGAGCTGACTGACATGGCAGCACTTTACAATGACTCTCTTGGCGCTATTGAAATGTTGTCGCGCAAGATCGACCGCAGTGTGCTTGACCAGATGTTAGCTATCTCGCCTTTATCAGATTCCGCGATTTCAGATAAAGACGCTGTTCAAAAGTGGGCTGATGAATTACACACAGCGTTAATGGCGCATTCCACGGACGGCAATTATTATCAGCAGCGAGTGGTAGAGAACGAAGGTATGTTTGGTGTAGAGCTCGAGCGCTGGCTGCACGGCAACAAACACATCATCAAGCTTGAGCCAGCACTATTCGGCACCTCGGAGTACAAGACAATTGCAAAGCTTGCAGAGCGAATGCATGGCTTGCTGCAAGAGGGTGCTCTGATCAAGCGGGGTGAACGTGAGCAGGAAGTCAGTAACTTCTCTGAAGTGATGAACTGGTTGATGAAAGAGGCTCGTCGTGGTCAGACGATTCAGCGTTATAAAGGTCTAGGAGAAATGAATCCGGAACAATTGTGGGAGACCACAATGAACAAGGAAGCCAGACGCATGTTGCAGGTCCGTATTGAAGATGCCATGCAAGCTGATGAAGTCTTTACTACGCTTATGGGTGATCAGGTAGAGCCGAGACGTGACTTTATAGAAACCAATGCGTTGTCAGTATCAAACCTCGATGTATAAGTCTTCAACCGACGAACGTAAATACAGAGATTAGACCTTGCCTTGCTGCCATAGCAGCGGGGCACAACGCTTTAAACAACTGGTTTTTCCCAAGTTTCAGCCTTGTGACAGTTGTGCGTGGCTTTATCCGACCTGCGTTGTTGCACCTCTAACTACTGGTAATCCTCTACCGAGAGTGGCACCTGCTTGTGACGGGTTCATCGATATATTTGGTTCAACTCAAGAGTGAAAAAGATGCAAGGAATCCTTAACCTGCCGGAATTTTCGAAAATTGATTTATCCATTATTGAAAATCAGCTGGATGAATTGTTGGCAAAAGCGGATAAAAAAATTGTGCAGCTCGCGTCAGTTGCTGACCCTGATTGGGATAACTTTGTTTACGAGCTGGACCTGGTAACTGACGAAGTACAGAGATTTTATTCGCCAATCAGTCATATGAACTCAGTGGTCAGTGATGATCAGATAAGAGAGGTACACAATGCCTGTCAGCCTAAGCTCAGTGCCTGGTATACGGAACTGGGTCAGAATCGAGAGCTCTATGACCGCATGCAAAAAATTGCAGATAGCGATGCCTTTAAATCTTTTGATCAAGGTCAGAAAAAAAGCGTTGAAGACCAATTACTGGGTTTTAAGCTTGGTGGTGTGGCGCTCGATGGAAAAGACAGTGATCGATTCAAAGAGATTGCAGCAGAGCTAAGTAAACTGGCTACCACGTTTAACGAAAACGTACTGGACTCAGGTAATCACTTTCGTTTGAACTTACCTGATGCAAAAGCACTGGATGGCTTTCCGGATAGCTCACTTGAACTTGCCAAACAGTGTGCCGAGAGTGCAGATGAGAAAGGCTATAGCCTGACTCTGGATTTTCCCAATTACTACGCTGTGATGACTTTTGCGAACGATCGTGAGCTGCGAAAAAAAATGTATCTTGCTTGGAACAGCCGTGCCACTGCTGATATAAAGCCCGAATGGGATAATGCGAGCATTATAGAGCGCACGGTAGAGTTAAGAATAGAGAAAGCTAAACTGCTCGGGTTTGAAACTTACGCTGATTTTTCTGTGGCAGATAAAATGGTGGAGAGTCCGCAGCAGGTTTTGGACTTTCTTGATGATCTGGCTCAACGTGCTAAACCGTCGGCAGAAAAAGATTATGCTGAGCTATCTGTCTTCGCAACAACAGAAGCGTCTATTGCAGTTGATAAGCTAGAACCGTGGGATGTCACTTACTACTCTAACCAGTTAAAGAAGAAACTGTATAACTTCTCTGAGCAGGATCTAAAGCCATACTTTCCTGCAAGCATCAGTATTCCAGGTATGTTTGAAGTGACGGGCAGGTTATTTGGCATTGATATAGAAGAAGTCAAAGATGCAGATGTCTGGCATGAAGATGTTTCTCTCTATCAAATCACCGATAAGTCCAGTGGCGAGTTGCGTGGTGCGTTCTACATGGATAACTATACGCGCAGCGGCAAAAGGGCAGGTGCGTGGATGGCAGGTTGTGTTGGACGTATGCGAAAAAAAGATGCTACCCAGCTGCCGGTAGCGTTTCTTACCTGCAATCTGACACCCCCTGTGGGTGATCAGCCGGCACTCCTCACCCACGGTGAATTGACGACCTTGTTTCACGAGTTTGGTCATGGACTGCACCACATGCTCACCAGAGTAGAGTATGGATCTGTTGCAGGCATCAGTGGTGTTGAATGGGATGCGATTGAGCTGCCGAGTCAGTTTTTAGAAAACTGGTGCTGGGAGCGCGAATCAATAGATCTGATCAGTGGTCACTTTGAAACCGCTGAAAAGCTCCCGCAAGACCTGCTTGAGAAAGCCCGGGCTGCGAAGAACTTTCAATCGGGTATGACCACCGCCAGACAACTGGAGTTTGGCTTGTTCGATATGCAGACGCATATGAGTACAGAGGCTCCGGATGCAAACGCCATTCAGTCGATACTGGATACTGTTCGCCGCGATGTAGCAGTGTACGAAGTACCTACTGAAGTACGATTTCAAAACAGCTTTGCGCATATTTTTGCAGGCGGTTATGCAGCCGGTTATTTCAGCTACAAATGGGCTGAGGTATTGTCCTGTGATGCCTATTCAAAGTTCGAGGAAGATGGCATCTTTAACGAAGAGACCGGCCGCCACTTTATGCAGTCAATACTTGAAAAAGGTGGCACCAGAAAAGCCATTGATTTGTTTGTTGATTTCCGGGGACGAAAGCCTGATATAGATGCACTGTTACGTCATACCGGCCTGGCAGCTTAACGTTTAAAAACTATCGGGCACACGTTTGAAATACCGGGACCTGCGGGAATTTATTACAAGCCTTGAGGAGCGTGGTGAGCTTAGGCGAATCACAACCGCGGTTGATCCCTGTCTTGAAATGACGGAGATTAGTGATCGCGTGCTGCGAGCGGAAGGGCCCGCCTTACTTTTTGAAAACCCGGTTGGTAGCCGGATACCTGCGCTATGCAATCTGTTTGGCACTCCTGCCAGAGTCGCTTATGGCATGGGTGAAGACAACGTAGAAGCGTTGCGTGAGGTAGGAAAGCTACTCGCTTTCTTAAAGGAACCAGATCCCCCAAAAGGGATTAAAGATGCCTGGAATACACTGCCGATATTTAAAAAAGTGCTCGATATGGCACCTAAGAATATTCGCAACGCAGCTTGTCAGAGCAATGTCGTAGAAGGCAGTGAAGTCGATCTGTCGCGCTATCCAATTCAGCATTGCTGGCCCGGCGATGCAGGTCCACTGATTACCTGGGGTCTTGTCGTGACCAGAGGCCCGAATAAAAAGCGTCAGAATATGGGTATCTACCGACAGCAGGTGATCGGCCGGAACCGGGTAATTATGCGTTGGCTTTCGCATCGAGGCGGAGCCCTTGATCTGCTTGAATGGCAACAGCAACACCCGGACGAAGCCTTTCCCGTGTCTGTTGTACTAGGATGCGATCCGGCCACTATACTTGCAGCGGTAACACCCATACCAGATACGATTTCTGAGCACGCCTTTGCAGGTTTGTTGCGCGGCAGCAGGACCGAGTTGGTAAAATGCAGGACCAATGATTTATTGGTACCTGCCAGCGCGGAGATTGTCCTTGAAGGATCAATCAAGCCCAATGACATGGCTGATGAAGGCCCTTTTGGTGATCATACCGGTTACTACAACGAGGTTGACAGCTTTCCGGTCTTTACAATAGACACCATCACCGAACGCGATTCACCTCTCTATCACACAACCTATACTGGTCGCCCGCCAGATGAGCCTGCAGTGCTCGGGGTCGCGTTAAACGAAGTGTTTGTGCCTCTGTTACAAAAACAGTTTCCAGAGATAACTGACTTCTATCTGCCACCTGAAGGATGTTCTTATCGGGTTGCAGTGGTAACCATGAAAAAACAGTATCCCGGTCATGCCAAACGCGTAATGATGGGTGTCTGGTCTTTTCTTCGTCAGTTTATGTATACGAAAATGGTTATCGTCTGTGACGATGACATAGACGCACGCAACTGGCAGGATGTTATTTGGGCAATGACTACGCGTATGGATCCGATGCGTGATTGCACCATGATTGAAAACACACCGATCGACTATCTGGACTTTGCATCGCCTGTATCCGGTCTTGGTTCAAAGATCGGTTTTGATGCGACCAATAAGTTACCCGGTGAGACCCAAAGAGAGTGGGGCATACCAATTGTTATGTCTGACGATACAAAAAATCGTGTCGATGAAATTTGGGATTCTCTGGGACTATAGTGTCGTAGGCCACGGGCTTATAAGCAATGGTTTATTGGCTTAAGGGAATATAGTAGGTGCGAGCTTACCGGTTTTAGTTCTGGCCGGCTTGCAATTCGCCTATAGAATCAGGGGCCAATAAGATCAGGGCTTGCGTGTATAGAAAAAACTCAAAGGTAGTGTATCTGCGCGACTGCCATCGTTGGTTGCAGCTAAATGCAATCGATCACTCTCGGTGATTACGAAAATTCCGAGTAACTCCTGAAGCTCAATTTGTCTGTCTGTTAGCTGTTGTTCCGTCAGCGTCGCATTATCAATCGCTACCGCTATTTGACTAAGATCGATATAGTTTGCAACCCCCAGAGTGGTGGCTGTTGTACCGTCTGGATAGTTAACCGCCAGTGTGGTTGTCTGGCTCTGCAGGAAGAAGGTTTCATCTTCACTACTCACCTGGTTCGGTGTGACAGGAATGCTGCAGTCTGCATCCTGAAAGTAGTTGATTGTTTGGGTGGCGACGGATGTTTCAATCAACAGGGTTTCTCTGAAATAGCCGGTTTCACCGTTCTCATCTGCTTGTAGCAAATCGTGAGAAAGACAAGCTGTTTCCCATTGATCGGTGAGAAGGGCAATATGCGTTGGTACTGGTTCTGCATCCCGAGCCGAACAGGCGCTAAGAGCGGTAACCACGAATACGGAAGTCGTCAAAGCTTTTGCTATACATTTCCATTCAATCATTGTCTTACCCGAATATTCCTTTTTCCTTTGCATAAAAAAACCCGATCGAATCGGGTTTTTTCTAAGCGTTAAGATGACGATTCTAGTTTACTGATACACCCGGAAAAATTATTTCAACGCGTTGGTTCTGAGCTCTGCCTAGTTGTGTGCCGTTATTGGCAATAGGCTTTGATGCGCCGAAGCCGGTGGTATTGATTCTGTTACCACTGACACCGCGCAGCACGAGTGCTGATTTGATTGCGAAGGCACGATTTTCACTCAGAGAGTTATTTTGTTCATCGGTGCCGGTGTTGTCGGTATGTCCCTCAATTTCAATATCCAGGTCCGGGGTTTTTACCATCAGTGATGCAACGTTATCCAGGTGTCTGTCGGCACGGTTCTGCCACAGTACCGGAGAGCCAGTCTCAAAATACCTGTCGCCCAATGTCAACGACACACCGTTTTCCGAAGGACGAGCATTCATAGCTCGTAGTTGCTCGCGCAATGCAGAATCTGTGGCTCGGTTTGTAAGCGGTCCGGCCACGGGTCTTGTCACAGGGTTAGTAAGGTCAGCATTGTTTTGCAGTGGTGCGTTTATCGCGGCACCAACTGCAGGTTCTTGCGCCAGACCCATATTGTCGCTGGCTTCATCGACCGGTTTAGCGTCCATGAAAGGTTCTGCCAAGGCTGCAGCTACTGCAAGTCTAGCTTCCTCAGATTGGTACTGATCAACATATTCAATGTTCGCGGGCTCACTGACTTCTGCAGTGTAGGTGACTATATCTGCCTGCAGATAATCTGTCTGTTCATAGGAGTCGTGCGATGCCACCAGCTCTTGCGGCTGTATGATCGCCTGTTCCGGGTAGTCGCGATCCAAATCGATTAACTGGTTATAACCACCCACCTGCTGAGTGCTGGCGATTTCTACCTGTGATTGCAATTGTTTGATCTGTTGAGTCAGCGTTTCAAGCTGCTGAGCGACTTGCTGATTTGTATCTGAAGCGATTCCATACTGAGGTCTGGCCGGTTCAGGCAGGGCCGACGCCAGTGTGGGTACAACCGGGAAACTGTTGTCCGATTCAGCAAGTCGTAAATTTTCTTTTGCGGCAATTGCTCGGGCAGTTTCCTGAGCTTCGAAAGTCTTAAGCTTGGCAAGCATGGCTTGATGCGCAATTTCTTCGCGAGATTTGAAGAAGTCCGAGGCTTCTTCAGCGATCTCTAATTGACGCTTCGCTGCCTGCAGTTCAGACACTGCGCGTGTGGCGACCATAGGATCGCTGCTGACAGTGGCGAATACCTCTCGAGCATCTTCAAGCTCCGGGCTCCAGATCTGCTTTGAAGCGCAGCCTGACAGTACAACCCCTCCGATCAGCAGTGCAAGGCTTGAAAGATGAAACTTGTTAGTCATCGGTATTCCGTATTAGTAGCTATATTGGTTAACGATTTGCGCTACGAACGTAATCAAGTGCAAGCTCAGCTTGTGCGGCTTCGCTCATAGCCAGGGCCAGATTTGCTTCGGCCGTTGCTAACTCGAGCAATTTTTGTGCTCGATTTGAGCGACGTTGTTGCAGCATTGCCTCAGCTTTACGATAAGTCTGGTTGGCCTGCAGTAGTTGCTCAGGTGCAAATTCGGCAGCGCCAGCGGTTTTTGCCGCACGTAAAACGCTTGCGGTATGTTCAAACAAAGGGCCTTGCTTTGGAGCAGCGCACGCGGTCAGAGCGACACAGAGAGCGCCTGCACTCAACAATTTAAATAGTTTGTTTGGCATATTCGTTTCCTGTCACCAAAATCTTTATGGTTTCTATTAGATAGTGCGTGGATGTAGTGATCGCACTTTACTAATGGGTCGGCTACTAACGTTCAGGGTTGAGAGCTTTAGCAGCCTTGTGTTGAGTTTGTGATCGGGTTCACACAGTTTCAATCTGTGTTGAGAATTTAGCGCGACCATTATCATTTTTTCAGGTCATTCCAGCGACCTAAAGTACTGATATGTCTTAAGCCAACACCGTATGGTTGATGGCGGTTAGCATATGCTGATCCTTATACCTGTCGGTTTCTGAAACAGCGATTTCCGCAAGTCGCCAGGGATTATCTGCAGTACCGCTTGATGAAAAATTATTATCATCAAAAGAACCATTCCACTCGACGCATTATTTGTTCCACAAGTGGATTGGAAAGAGCCCCACTGTTCACAGTTGTGACCAGTTTTACCTGTGTGATACAGAGTTGCATGGTTTGAAGCTAATTTGTTTAGCCTGAGTTGCCTGTTTTGGCCTGCCTGGTCTTCACGCTTTACAGGGTTTGGGCGAGTCGTGATATCTCGCTCACCTGGGCCAGGTCACCTGGAGGGTCCGCTACAACAATGGTGTTACTAAAACCCCGGGCTTTGGCAATGCCTGCACAGCGATGACTATTGACTACCAAGGGACACGCGAATAGCGGCGCACGATAAGCTTTTGGTACAATCTCCAGAAGATTCTCCAATCCAAGATCACTGGTCACAGACACAATGTGAGGCGTGCTTTTAGATAAAAGCTGATTGACGGCAGCGTCTGAATAACCCGGAAGCTTTCGCTTATAGACCTCAAGGTATTGAACGGTTAATCCTTGATCAATTAACTCCCGGTATAGTTTTTCACGCCCGCGATCACCGCGAACGATCGTGACTATGGAGCCGGGTGGTTCATTGACAATAGACAGCAAAGCTTCGCTGCTTGCACTGCCTGCAGGCACCAGATCAACCTTTGTGTTCAGAGCTGACAATGCGTTTTTTGTTGCATCACCTATTGCTGCTATACGACCCCTGAATTTCCACGGTAAAGGCTGATTTTCATGTGCACCATTGACGGAGTTAACGCTGGTAAAAATAATCAACTGACTATTGAGCGCGAGTTCTGTGCTGGTTCGAACATACTCTATTTCAATCGTTGGAAGCGACACAGGTTGCAGACCTGCCTCTCTGAGCAAAGCCTCGAAATGGCGGGTCTGGTGGATCGGTCGTGTAATCAGAACTCTGATTTGGGGATCTGCAGCTATTGAGTTTGAATCGTCATTCACAGCGAAGGGAATAATTAGCTCAGTGCCAGATCATCGATGATTTTCTGTGCACCGTCATTAAGAAGTTGGCTTGCGACCCGGTCTCCCAGTGCGGTTGCATTGTCTCGATGATCCCGCGCTTGCGCCCTCAGGATAGTACGACCATCCGGTGTGCCGACCAGTGCGCGCAGATATAATTCGTCGCCGTGTAGTTCAGCGAAAGCTGCAATCGGGGTTTGGCAACTGCCGCCCAGTCGTGCGTTTAAACGGCGCTCGGCGGTGACTCTTGCTGCGGTATCAGCATCGTGCAGGTGAGCCAGCAGATCATTGCTGCGTTGATCATCGGTTTTACACTCCACGCCTACCGCTCCCTGCGCACAGGCGGGTAGCATGACTTGCATGTCTATTTCGGATTTTA
>CAZQKJ010000019.1:0-21487 GCA_964593315.1 uncultured Granulosicoccaceae bacterium | reverse complement strand
GTTGCCTATGGTTACGGTGTCTCGACTACCGTGCTGCAATTAGCTCGCGCCTATGCATCGCTTGCATCTGATGGTCTTATGCCGGAAGTGACGTTTCAGAAGCTTGAAGGTGAGCCGCGCACTGAAAGAGTGTTCAGTGCAGATGTAGCGCAGCAAGTGCGATCAATGATGACATCAGTTGTCGAGAGCGGAACCGGTAAGGCCGCTGGCATTCCGGGTTATTCGGTGTCTGGTAAGACCGGTACTACTCACATTTCTGAAAACGGAAGTTATGCGGATGATCGTTATATCTCGGCATTTGCGGGAATGGTGCCTGCAGGCAATCCGGATATGGTTGCAGTCGTTGCCATTGTTGAGCCCAGGGGTCGTTACTATGGCGGTGAAGTAGCGGCACCGGTGTTTTCGCAAATCATGGCGGGTGCGTTGCGTATGCGCAATGTTAATCCTGACGGTCGCAGGGTTTACGGTCCGCAAGCCACTAATAACGTGAGCAACAGCGCGGGCTACGCGCAATGAGTGTTGGAGCCGCAGACAGGCAGCTCGGTGGTAGCGCCATAAGACTGTCTGTATTGCTAGATGGTTTTGCATCCGTCCAGGTTGCTGATGACTGTGAAGTTTTCGGTGTACAGCTTGATAGTCGTCTTCTTGCTCAGGGAGATGTGTTTATTGCGCTGCAGGGCGACACGGTTCATGGGTTGGATTTTTTGCAAAATGCCGTTGATGCAAACATTGCTGCTGTTTTGGTAACCGCAGACGATAAGCGCTGTGGTAGCGCCGAAAGATCCTTGTTGCAATCATCTTCTATCGCCTTGATTGAGGTCGATAGTTTATTGGCCAATGCCGGAATTATTGCCGGGCGCTTTTTTAATCACCCTTCTGGCAGTGTAGGTGTGGTGGGTGTGACTGGCACTGATGGAAAGACTTCAGTGTGTCATTTGTTGGGTCAGGCATTAAACCGTAACAACAAAAACTGTGGTGTGTTGGGCACATTGGGCTGGGGGTTTGGCGGTGAGATGCAGTTTACCGGGCTCACTACACCTGATGCGATTGCAGTGCAGTGCGCATTGGCTAGCATGCGCGACCGTGGCGCCAGGACCGTTGCTATGGAAGTGTCTTCGCATGCTCTGTCGCAGTATAGGGTAAGCGGAGTTGTTTTTGATGTCGCAGTTCTCACCAATATTGGTCGTGACCATCTTGACTACCACGGTGATATGCAAAGTTATCGTCGTGCCAAGCAACAGCTGTTTCAAACGCCACAGTTGCGTGCCGCTGTCATCAATGCTGATGATGAGCTAGGTGCCCAGTTGCTTGAACAGCTACCACACGTTGAAGTGTTTACCTATGGTGCGAGTGAGCGAGGCGATAGTCATATTCGCTACGCCAATATTGAGCATCTTGCAGCTGGACTCAGGTTTGATCTTGAGTTTGCGGGCTCGTGCTATCCGGTTAAAACGGCTTTGTTGGGCGCATTCAATGTGCAGAATATTGCAGCTACGTTTTCTGTGCTGGTGGCAATCGGGGTTTCGCCGGAACTGGCGGCAGAATCACTGGCGGATTTAAAACCTGTGCCAGGTCGTATGGAGTCCACGCTGCTCGCTAACGGTGCTGTGGTGATTGTCGACTATGCGCATAATCCACATGCCCTCGAATCAGTTCTGGAAACCCTGGCTGGTCATTGCACGGGCAAGCTTACTGTGGTCTTTGGCTGCGGTGGTGATCGAGATCAGGGTAAGCGACCACTGATGGCAGAAATTGCAGAAAGATACTGTGATCTTTGCGTCGTCACAGATGACAACCCGCGCAGTGAATCGGGCGATGCCATCGTTGAGCAGATAGTGGCAGGATTCCGCTCGAAAGATACTGTGCACATAGAGCGCGATAGAAGATCTGCAATTAACTACGCGATGAGTAAGGCTGAATCGGGTGATTTTGTGGTGGTTGCCGGAAAAGGGCATGAAGACTATCAGTTGGTGGGTAACAAGCGTCTGGATTTTAGCGATAGTGCTGTGGTTGCAGAGTTTGCGGAGGCGAGCCTGTGACTCCCATAACCTTGGCGCAACTGGCTATCGCTGCAGGTGGTGAATTGCGTGGCGAAGACATCCGGATTGCAGGCTACAGTACTGATACCAGAAGCTTATCTGCCAATGACGTGTACTTTTGTCTTGCTGGTGATCGCTTTGATGGTCACGATTTTATAGCAGATGCAGTAGCCAAAGGAGCTGCGGCACTGGTAACCGAGAAAGTCGCCGATACAGATATACCGCAGCTTGTAGTCTCAGATGGCCGGTTAGCGTTTGGGCTGTTTTCATCTCTGTGGCGCAGTCAATACACAAATCCAGTGGTAGGTGTCACTGGTAGTAATGGCAAAACTACAGTGAAAGAATTGTTGGCCAGTATCTTTCGCCAGGCCGGTACCGTACACGCTACCCGTGCGAATGATAATAACGAAGTAGGTGTGCCGCAAACCTTGTTGGGGTTATCCCGTGATCACGACTTTGCAGTGGTTGAGATGGGTGCCAGTGATGTCGGTGAGATTGAGCGGTTAGGTTCATTGGTGAAGCCGGATGTGGCTGTTATTACCAACGCCGGTGCGGCTCATCTTGAAGGTTTCGGTGACGCTGAGTCTGTGGCAGCGGAGAAAGCCTGGATATATAAGAGCCTGGCATCTGATGGTACGGCGGTAATTAATGCCACTGATAACTTTTACGATTACTGGATAGAGTGCAGTGCCGGTAAACGTATTATTAGTTTTGGTGGCAGTGGTGTTGTTGCTGATGTAACAGCTGAACGATTGGTCGACGGCACAATCACTATTCGATATAAGGATCAATCTGTAAATTGCCAATATGGTTTGCCCGGTCATCACAATGTGTTGAATGCTGCGGCGGCGTCTGCCTGTTCGATAGCGGCAGGGGTGTCTTTGGGTCTGATCTCACAGGGGCTTGCATCAGTGCAGCCTGTTGCCGGTCGTCTGAATTTTAGCCGCCTGAATAACGGCGTGACCCTGATTGATGATACTTACAACGCAAACCCTGCATCCACTCGAGCGGCAATTGATGTGTTGTCTGGGTCGACTGCAGGTCTGCGGGTTCTGGTGTTGGGAGATTTGCTGGAACTGGGTGCAGAAGCTGTGCAGGAGCATCAGGCTGTGGGTGTCTACGCTCATGCAAACGGCATTGATCGACTCTTTGCGTTCGGTGATTTAACTCAACATACAGTAGATGCCTTCGGCAATGGTGCTGAATGGTTCTCTGATAAAGAAGCAATAGTAAGCAAACTTCGAGATGAGCTGTTGCAGGATAGTGTTGTGCTGGTTAAGGGCTCTCGCTCGATGCACATGGAAGAAGTGGCAGATGCACTCACTGTGCACTGTAATCAGGCTAAGTTGGGAGCCTGTTGCCAATGATGCTTCTACTATCTGACTGGCTTTCTGGTTTCAATGACGGTTTTGGGGTAATCCAGTACATAACCCTGCGAGCAATATTTGCTGCACTCACCTCCCTGGTAGCATGCTTGTTGTTTGGTCCGACTATGATTCGTTGGCTGCAGGCATCCAGTATTGGTCAAAGTGTACGCGATGACGGGCCGAGTAGTCATTTGTCCAAGGCGGGTACGCCCACCATGGGCGGGGCTATGATCCTGGTCGCGGTGGGTGTTAGTGTTTTGCTCTGGTCTGACCTGACTGTGCGCTATGTGTGGATCGTTTTGTTCGTGACTGCGGCGTTTGGCGCTATCGGCTGGGTCGATGACTATCGCAAGGTTCTGCTGCGAAATTCAGATGGATTGTCTGCGTCTGCCAAGTTCTTCTGGCAGTCTGTGGCGGCATTTCTTGCGGCATTGGTGATATACATGAGTGCCAGGAGTAGCGCCGAGGTCAGTTTGTTAATCCCTTATGTCAAAGATGTATCGATCTATCTGGGCTGGCTGTTTATTCCTTTCACGTTCTTTGTGATTGTCGGTACCAGCAATGCTGTGAATCTCACTGACGGACTGGACGGGTTGGCGATTATGCCAACGGTTATGGTGGCCGCCGGGCTAGGGCTTTTTGCTTATGTTACCGGGCACGCTGTGTTTTCAAGCTACCTTGGGATACCTGGTATAGACGGGGTTGGAGAACTGTCGGTCTTTTGTTCAAGTCTGGTGGGTGCAGGGCTTGGATTTCTCTGGTTTAACACTTATCCCGCTCAGGTTTTTATGGGTGATGTGGGCGCGCTCGCAATAGGTGCCGCACTCGGTGTGATAGCAGTGCTCGTCCGACAAGAGTTAGTGCTGTTTATTATGGGTGGGATTTTTGTGATGGAAACTGCCAGTGTTTTTTTGCAAGTGGCTTCTTTTAAGCTGACCGGCAAGAGAATATTTCGCATGGCACCTATTCATCATCACTTTGAGTTGAAAGGCTGGCCAGAACCGAGGGTTATTGTCAGGTTCTGGATAATTACATTTATTCTGGTTCTGGTTGGTATGGCCAGTTTAAAGATTCGATGATATGACTGATCGCAATAAATCATATCTGGTAGTGGGTCTTGGTGTCAGTGGTATGTCTGTCGTCAGATACCTTGCGCGAGTTGGTGCTGCTTTTGAAGTGTTAGAGAATAGCGTTGAAAAACTGCAAAATCTGATGAAAAAAGAAGCTTTGTTAAAAGATATAAAGTGCCATACGTCTGCTTTAAACTTAGAGTTATTATCTCGTTTTGACTATGTGGTTGTAAGTCCTGGTATGTCTGTAAGAACAGATATGTTTAAAGCCGCATTAAAGGCTGGTGTAGAAGTAATTGGTGATGTAGAGTTGTTCGCGCGCGAGGTTGATAAGCCTGTATTTGCGGTGACTGGTTCCAACGGAAAAAGCACGGTTGTGAGTATGGCAGGTGAGTTACTCAAAGCATCTGGAATCAAAACAGCTGTGGTTGGTAATGTAGGGGCTGCCTGTCTTGACAGTCTTAATGATAAATCTATCGATGCATACGTGTTAGAGCTTTCAAGTTTTCAGCTAGAGACAACTTTTTCACTCCAGCCGCATGTATCTTCGGTGCTAAATATTAGTGCTGATCATCTCGACCGGTACGATGACATTGAAGATTACGCAGAGGTGAAAAGGCGCATTTACAATAACGCCAGACATGTTGTGTTCAATGCAGATGACAAACTTACCCGGCCTGCAAATTTGCCCAACTATGATAGTTGTATGAGCTTTAGCTCATCTGCTGTTGAAAGTGATTGGTCGGTCAAAGCCAGTGGTGGTGCGCCTGTATTGAGCGGGGAGTCAGCAGAGATTTCGGCTACTGATGTAAAAGTCGCAGGGTCTCACAATTATGCAAATGCTCTGGCGGCAATGGCGATGATTTCAATATTTGTTAACGCAGACAAGGCCAGTATGAGTCGTTTTTTCACTGAAGGTTTTTCGAATTTCACCGGATTGCCTCATCGCACCAGGCTAGTCTGTGAAGCCGGATGCGTGAGTTGGATCAATGATTCGAAAGGTACCAATGTTGGCGCCACAGTGAGCGCGATCACGGGAATGTCTTCACCGGTTGTGCTAATAGCAGGTGGCCGCGGCAAGAACTCAGATTACCAACCGCTGCGTGAGGCAGTAGCCAAATTCTGTACTGCTGTGGTTTTGATCGGTGAGGATGCAGACAATATTGCAGAATCGCTGGCAGATGTTGTACCGGTCTATCGTGAAACTTCCATGGCAGATGCGGTCAGGCGTTCAGCAGCAATTTCAAGGCCGGGTGATTGTGTTTTGTTGTCGCCTGCCTGCTCAAGTTTTGACATGTTTAAAAACTTTGAAGAGCGCGGAGCTGTATTTGAGAGTGAGGTGAAAAAGCTATGCGCCTGACTGCTGAACAAAACGCACCTGCAGCGGTGGCTCCTGTGCCAGTGTTGACTGAAAAAAAGACCATTGATTGGGTGTTTCTTGGTCTGTTGGGAGCACTCGCAGCGCTCGGTCTGGTGATGGTTTTCTCGGCCTCGGTAGCGCAGGCAGAGAGGATTCTTGAAGACGCAACCTATTATGGTCGTTTGCAGGGTTTTTACTTGTTACTCGGTTTTGTCGGGGCGCTGATAATGTGGCGAGTGCCATTGGATTTTCTGGAAAAGGTAAGTCCGGGCCTGTTGTTATTCGGGTTTCTCTTGTTGTTTCTGGTGCTATTGCCTTTTATCGGTAAGACGGTTAACGGTAGTAGTCGATGGATTCAGATTGGTTTTACGATTCAGCCCTCTGAGTTTTTCAAGCTTGCCATTATTGTTTATCTCGCCGGGTACTTCGTCCGCAAGGGCGAGCAGATACACAACGATGTGATGGTTTTTATTGTTCCTCTTTGTATCGCCGCAATCGCAGCCCTGCTACTACTACTGGAGCCGGATTTCGGTGCGACAGTTGTGGTGGGTGCGATCATTGTTGCAATGATGTTCGTTGCCGGGTGTCGATGGGTACACTTCATAGCAACTTTGATTGTTATTGTTCCGTTGGGCGTTGTCGCCATTTTAGCCTCGCCATACCGTAAGAGCCGGCTGCTGAGTTTTGTTAACCCGTGGGATGATCCCTTCGCCACTGACTTCCAGCTGACTCAGTCTCTGATCGCTGTGGGTCGAGGCTCATGGGATGGTGTAGGGCTGGGTAACAGTGTGCAAAAAATGGCTTATTTGCCTGAGGCCCATACCGATTTTGTATTTGCTGTGTTCGCTGAAGAAACGGGCTTTATCGGTGTAGTTATATTGATTTCATTGTTTGCGCTGGTTGTTGCACGGTGCTTTAAGGTTGCGCGTGATGCTGACCGCGCCGGTCTTGCTTACGGTTCTCACATTGCAACTGGCGTAGGCTTCTGGTTTGGCTTTCAGTCATTTATTAACATTGGGGCCAACATGGGAGTGCTGCCGACTAAAGGTATAACACTGCCTCTGTTTAGCTACGGTGGTAGTAGTGCGTTGGCTGTATGTATTGCCTGTGGTTTAGTGATGCGCGTCTATCGTGAAACTAATCACGTGATAGCGCAGGATTTAGCACGCAGTGTCAGCACTCGTAACGATGCTGCAGTAGCGCTGAAGTTGGTGGAACAGAATGGATAAGCCGACTGTGTTAATTGCAGCCGGCGGGACCGGTGGTCATGTCTTTCCGGCATTGGCTGTAGCCAATGTACTACGGGATCGCGATATCCCGGTGGTATGGGTGGGTAGTGAGTCCGGGCTTGAGAATCGCGTAGTGCCTGACGCGGGCATTCCGATCCGAACCATTGGTGTTTCTCCGTTGCGTGGCGGTGGGTTGTTTAGAAAACCGGTAGGGCTGCTGAATCTTGCTAAAGCGATTGCTAATTCTGTGCGTATAGTGCGCCAGGAAAAAGCTGGCACCGTGCTTGGCATGGGTGGTTATGTGTCCGGGCCTGTGTGTCTGGCTGCAAAAATGACAGGATGCAGAATGGTGGTGCATGAGCAAAATGCAGTGCCAGGTTTTACCAACCGTGTGCTTAAGCGTTTTGCGACCCGAGTGCTTGAAGCGATCCCGAATACTTTTGTTGGAGATGAAAAGGTGGCTTGTACCGGCAATCCTGTACGTCGGGAATTACTGTCTGTAGCGCCACCGGAAGAACGATATTCAGAGCGACAAGGACCGCTGCGTATTCTAGTAGTGGGTGGTAGTCAGGGGGCTCGTGCGTTGAACGAAATTGTGCCAGCAGCACTGGCGCAAGTCGCAGATCCAGTTGAAGTATTGCATCAATGTGGTGCTCGCTGGCTCGAAGATACAAGCGCGCGTTATCAGAAAATTAATGTCGCATCTGACGTGACTGTAGAAGAATTTATAAAAGACATGGCCAGTGCCTATGCCTGGGCAGACCTTATTGTCTGTCGATCAGGTGCAATGACAGTGGCTGAGATTGCGGCGGTCGGCGTGGCATCGGTGCTGATACCTTATCCTTCTGCCGTGGATGATCACCAGACTGCTAATGGTGCTTTTTTAGTGGCCGCGAATGCTGCAACACTTATTCAAGAGCCTGAGCTTACTGCTGACAGTCTGGCTTCTTATATCAAGAATATTGACAGAGAAAGTTTGAAAGCAATGGCTTGTCGTGCACGACAAATTTCAATGCGTGATGCCACAGACAGAGTGGTGGCTGAGCTAACCGGAGTGGCGGCATGAATACCGGTAGTTCGCAAAACTGGATGCGTCGAATAGATCACGTGCACTTTGTTGGTATCGGCGGCGTGGGTATGGGTGGTATCGCTGAGGTGTTGGTTAACCTTGGATACAGTGTTAGCGGTTCTGATATGTCTCGCAATGCACTGGTGCAAAGGCTTGAGTCGCTTGGTGCGAAGGTATTTATTGGGCACGATGCATCGAATGTTGAAGGAGTAGATGTTGTGGTAGTTTCCTCGGCAATATCAAGTGATAACCCTGAAGTGAGTGTGGCTCGGGAAAACCGTGTTCCGGTCATCAGGCGTGCTGAAATGTTAGGCGAATTAATGCGTTTCAAGCAAGGTATTGCTATTGCCGGTACGCACGGCAAAACCACTACCACCAGTCTGGTTGCCAGTCTTCTAACCGAAGGTGGTATGGATCCAACCTACGTCATTGGTGGTAAGTTAAACAGTTCTTCGGCAAACGCCTATCTTGGGCAGTCTGACTGGCTGGTGGCTGAAGCTGATGAAAGTGACGCTTCTTTCTTATCGCTCCAGCCAGTCATTGCCATTGTGACCAACATAGATGCGGATCATTTATCTTCTTACGAGAATGATTTTGATCGCCTTAAGAATGCCTTTGTTGAGTTCATCCAGCACCTGCCATTCTATGGCTTGGCAGTGATGTGTGTGGACGATGAAACAGTGTGTGAGTTGCTGGATAGAATTTCCCGGCCTGTCATGACTTACGGCTTCAGCGATGAGGCTGATGTGCGTGGTATGAATTTCCGTCAAGACAAAATGAAATCCTGTTTTGATGTAAAGCTGCCAGATGGCACTGAGATACGCCAGATTACGCTTAATCTGCCTGGTAAACACAATGCACAAAATGCACTGGCCGCTGTTGCTGTCGGGTGGGAGCTTGGTCTTCGTGCGCAGAATATGCGACTTGCTTTCCAGAACTTTGAAGGGATTGGTCGCCGCGCCCAGTCATTGGGTGTGCTGCCTCTGGAAGATGGTCAGGCGGAATTGTTTGATGATTATGGCCATCATCCTCGTGAGGTGTCGGCTACGCTTGAAGCAATCAAAAGTGGTCGACCGAATAACCGATTGGTTGTGGTGTTTCAACCTCATCGTTACACGCGCACCAGAGATCTGTTCGATGACTTTACCGAAGCACTTAGTGTCGCCGATGTACTGGTGCTGTGTGAAGTCTATCCGGCAGGGGAAGTGCCGATAGCTGGTGCTGATAGCAAAGCGTTGGCCAGAGCTATCAGACAGCGCGGAGTGATTGATCCGATTTTTGTATCCGACATAGAACAAGTGGGTAAAACCCTTGAGGGTGTGCTTATCCCTAATGATGTGGTACTGACTCTCGGTGCAGGTTCAATAGGCGGCGTTGCAGCTTCTTTGCCTGAACACTTTAAATCTGTGGAGGCTGTCAATGGCTGATACTGATTTTGGGCGTGTAGCTGTGTTGATGGGCGGCTGGTCTGCGGAGCGCGAGGTATCGCTATCCAGTGGTTCTCAGGTACTTGAGGCGCTGCAGTCACAGGGTATTGATGCGTTTGCTGTTGATGTCGGGCGCGATGAATTGTGCGATGCACTGGTTGGTAAATGTGATCGGACATTTAACATATTGCATGGCACCTGGGGGGAGGACGGTCGTATTCAGGGCTTGCTGGAAACGCTGGATATTCCTTACACGGGCACCAGTGTGCTCGGCTGTGCACTTACCATGGATAAAAATCTGACCAAAGCTATCTGCTGTCAAAACGGAGTGGCGACACCTGCATGGCAATTGGTGACTGATCAGGAAGAATGTCAGGTTGCGGCTAACCGAATTGCGAAAGACCACGGATTTCCGGTGGTCATCAAGCCAGTAAAAGAAGGCTCAAGCGTCGGTGTGTCTCTGGCGCACGAGACAGAAGTGGGTGACGCCTTTATCACGGCTGCAGAATATGGCGAAGTGATGGTAGAACAATTTATTAGTGGTAGTGAAATTACTGCCGCTGTTATAGAAGATCAGGCGTTGCCATTGATAAAGATATCAACACCCCGAGAGTTTTATGATTTTGAAGCGAAGTATCATCAGGATTCCACAATCTACGAATGTCCATGTGGATTAGCGCCTGAGCTTGAAAAAGAAATACAAGCGACAGCACTTAACGTCTTTAACCTGCTGCATTGTAAAACCTGGGGTCGGGTAGATTTTCTGGTAGACGAGAGTGGTAAGTACTATTTGCTTGAAGTAAACACCGCCCCGGGTATGACATCTCACAGTTTGGTGCCTATGGCAGCTGCCGCAACCGGTTTAAGCTTTCCTGAACTGGTAACTCAAATTTTAGCAACCACAGTTGATAATCCGTGAACCACACTCAAGTACATGACAATCGTTTGGGTACGCAACAGGTTTTGCCGGACGGGGCGGACAGAGTCTTCGCGTCTTTTGGCAGGCTGTTAGTTGCTTCAATTTTTTTGTTTGTAGCACTTTTTATTGCGCAGCTTGCCATTGATCATTTTAGAAACCCGGGACGTTTCCCAATAAGAAGCGTTGTCGTTGAGGGTGTCTATCAGTTTGCAGACAAAGGTGAGATGCGTGATCGGGTGATGTCGCAAGCTTCACGCGGGTTCTTTAATCTGGATATCGATAATATTCAACGCCAGGTAGAGGCGCTTCCGTGGGTAAAGAATGCTTATGTCCGTAGAGTTTGGCCCGAGAGCATCACGGTACATGTAGAAGAACACAAACCAGTCGCCCGATGGGGTGACAGGTCCTTGGTAACAGATAACTTCAAGCTATTTACACCACAGAAAATCAACAACATTGCAGAGCCTGAGCTGAGACAGTTGGTTGAAGACTTGCCGATGCTTTATTCACCAGAACGGCGACACGTATCATTGCTTACCCTGTTAAATGAAACTCGTGCCATGCTCGATTCCGTAGAAGCACCACTTGAAGGTATGGTTGAAGATGAGCGTCGCTCCCTGACGCTACATTTAAAGAACGATGTAAAAGTAGTGATTGGGCATCGTGAAGTAGAAAAAAGAATAAAAAGATTTAGTGAGATATTTCGCCCGTACATAGCCCCCGTGTACGATGATGTAGCCAATGTTGATATGCGGTACACAAATGGATTTGCAATGGCGCGCAAGAGCGACGTTACTGAAACTTTGAGGGTCCAGTGAAATGGCAGTGAATCAAAATCAACGAATTGTTGTCGGTCTGGATATAGGTACATCAAAGATCGTCGCGATCGTTGCGAAAATTGTAGAGAACGACCGGATTGAGATCATTGGCCTGGGGCATCAACCTTCTCAGGGTATGAAGAAAGGTGTGGTGATCAATATTGAATCGACTGTTGCTGCCATCCAGGAGGCAGTCAATGAAGCAGAGTTGATGGCAGGCATCGAGGTGACGTCTGTCTACGCTGGAATTGCAGGTAGTCATGTAAAGAGTATGAACTCCCATGGTATCGTGGCAATCAGAGACGGTGAGGTTACATCGGGAGATGTAGAACGAGTAATCGATGCTGCCAAGGCGGTAGCTATTCCCGCTGATCAAAAGATACTTCATGTTTTACCGCAGGAATTTATAATTGATAACCAGGAAGGCATTCGTGAGCCGATTGGTATGTCCGGTGTGCGACTGGAGGCAAAGGTGCACCTTGTTACCGGTGCTGTCAGTGCGGCACAGAATATTGCCAAGTGTGTTCAACGTTGTGGGCTTGAAGTTGATGACATTATTCTTGAGCAACTGGCATCTTCTTACTCCGTATTAACAGAAGATGAAATGGACCTTGGTATTTGTCTTGTTGATATCGGTGCAGGTACCACAGATATTGCTGTTTTCACAGATGGTGCAATTCGACATACCGCAGTTATACCAATCGCTGGTGATCAGGTTACCAATGATATTGCAGTGGCTGTTAGAACGCCCACTCAATACGCTGAGGATATAAAAGTTCGCTATGCATGTGCTTTGCAACAACTGGCTAATCTTGATGATGTAATAGATGTTCCAGGTGTGGGTGATCGCGAATCTCGCCAGCTTGAAAGTCAAACACTGGTGAAAGTAGTAGAGGCGAGGTACGAGGAGTTGTTAGAGCTGGTGCGTACAGAGCTTCAACGCAGTGGCTTTGATGAATTGTGTGGTGCCGGTATTGTATTAACTGGTGGCAGCTCAAAGATTCAAGGCGTTGTAGAGTTAGCGGAAGAGATATTTCATATGCCAGTAAGGCTTGGCGAACCGCAGAATGTGCATGGTCTGGCTGATGTGGTTCGTAACCCGATACATGCTACGGGTGTTGGCTTACTGATGTATGGACAGAAGGCAGGAGGAATGATGGCGGAAGGCAGTACGCGCAAAGGAGTGACGGAGGACGGAGTCCTTGATCGCATGAAGGCGTGGTTTAAGAGAAATTTCTAAACAGTTCTTTGTTTACTTATTACAGAAACTACCGAGGGTGAAAAAAATGTTCCAATACGATTCAAATCAAAATCAAGCTGCAGTTATTAAAGTCATGGGTATCGGTGGCGGCGGTGGCAATGCCGTTGATCACATGATGAATGCGAATATCCAGGGCGTTGATTACATCTGCGCTAATACAGATGCTCAAGTGCTCTCGAAGATGGGCGCAAAGAATACCATTCAACTGGGTACTGAAATTACTAAAGGACTGGGTGCTGGAACCGACCCTGCCGTTGGTCGCCAGGCGGCGCAGGAAGATCGTGATCACATCTCACAAGTTATCAGTGGTGCAGATATGTTGTTTCTGACAGCTGGTATGGGTGGTGGTACAGGCACTGGTGCAATTCCAGTGATTGCGTCTATTGCAAGAGATCTTGGCGTACTGACCGTGGCTGTAGTTACCAAGCCGTTTCCTTTTGAAGGCGGTAAGCGCCATAAAGTCGCAGAAGATGGTTTGGTTGAACTGCGACAGCAGGTTGACTCTGTGATCGTTATACCGAATGAGAAGTTGCTTACTAATCTGCCTCAGAATGTCACTATGTTGCAGGCGTTCAAGGCGGCCAATGACGTGCTGAAGAATGCCGTTCAGGGCATTGCGGAGATCATTACTAATCCTGGTTTGATCAACGTGGATTTTGCTGACGTAAAATCGGTGATGTCTGAGATGGGTCCGGCAATGATGGGTACCGGAAGTGCGCATGGTGAGAATCGAGCAGCCGATGCTGCGAGACTCGCAACTGAAAGCCCGCTGCTTGATGATGTTAACCTCAAAGGTGCCCGCGGGATTCTTTGTAACGTAACAGCCGGTGCCGATCTTTCAATGAAAGAATACGAGACAGTCGGTGATGTACTGCAAGGTCTGTCTTCACCGGATGCAAACGTTGTTATGGGTACTTCAATCAATAGCGAGATGGAAGGTGAAGTTCGAGTCACAGTGGTTGCATCCGGTCTTGAAGGTGAAAAAGCTCGCAAGCCGATGCGTGTCGTTGGCTCCAGCAGTCGAAAGCCGCGTGAGTCTGAATCATTCAGTCAATACGACAAACCCGCTGTTGAGCGATCGTCTGATCAGCCGCGTAAGAAGATATCGACTCTTGGCAATGGCCAAAGAGGCGATGTGCGAACCGGCTCGCGAAATGATCTCCCAAATCGCGAAGTGGCCCGCGGCGATTCGAATCGCTCTCAGCCATCACGCACCGCTATCAACACTGATGTATTAGAGACTAAGGATGGCGAGATGACCTACCTCGATTTGCCGACATTTTTGCGACGCCAGGCAGACTAACGGCAGATTAGTTGATCAGGCTGTAACTTTGTTCTGACAATGTGGCACAGGGACGTGCCATTGCTGCGATTGTTAATTACCATTGCTTAAGGGTGCTGGAGCTACTTTCCGGGTTCGTTTAGCATCGGTTGCGTGAAATTCTCGGATGCTCTGCATTCAGCAGGCAGTCCGGATGCAGTAGCAACAATAACAATAAATCCAGCGTATACAAGGAACACCAAGGTGATTCGCCAACGAACCCTGAACAATACCATCCATGCCACAGGCGTCGGCTTGCACACAGGTCGTAAGGTCTACCTGACGCTTTCACCTGCACCGGTGAATACCGGGATCGTTTTTCGCCGTGATGTTGGCAATCGGGTGATCTCAATTCAGGCCTCAGCGCTGAATGTGGTCTCCACCGAGCTCGCAACAACTATTGGTGACGAGGACGGTAATACCATTTCTACCATCGAACATTTAATGGCGGCATTCGCAGGGCTCGGTGTTGACAACTGCTATGTCGATGTCAGTGCACGTGAAGTACCCATCATGGATGGCAGTGCGGCTCCATTCATCTTTCTGATCCAGTCTGCGGGTTTGCGAGAGCAGTCTGCAGCCAAGCGATTTATCCGGATCAAGAAACCGCTTTATGTTGAGGAAGACGATAAATGGATGCGTTTTGACCCGTACGAGGGTCTGCGAATCAAATTCGAAATTAATTTCAAGCACCCGGCCATCTCTGAGGGATCTCAGTCGGCATCAATCGATTTCTCCTCTTCGTCATTTATACGAGAGATAAGCCGTGCGCGCACCTTCGGTTTCATGAGCGATATTGAAGCGCTGCGAAAGCGTAATCTGGCTCTGGGTGGCTGTCTCGATAATGCCATCGTGGTGGACAACTATAAGGTGTTAAACACTGACGGCTTGCGCTACGGCGATGAATTTGTGCGTCATAAAATACTCGACGCGATCGGTGATCTGTTCCAGCTTGGCTGTGGTGTGATCGGTCAAATCACCGGCTATAAAACTGGCCACGGTCTCAATAATATGCTGGTGCGTGAGCTTCTGTCCCGACCTGATGCCTGGGAAGAAGTGACCTTTGAAGAAGAGGGTGCACCGATTGCCTACTCGCAGCCACTGGTGGTTGCTGGTGCTGCGGCGGCCTAGATAGTGGCCAGATAGCGGATTCGAAGGTACCGGTCTGGACAATGGTCAGGACGGCGAGTGATTTGACAGTAGTTGCTGCAGCGCTCGGTACTCCTGCTCCGGTCTATCGGGTGTTCATGTAGTGCTCGGTATTCTGGCTTCCGGCCGCGGTACTGTTCGAGCTACTACCTCGATGACAGTCTCGCCTTCCTCGCTGAAAGTTTCGATTATTTCAGTGTTCATGAACCGCATCCTGCTGGTCCATTCCGGAGAGTCCGAAAATACCGTCAATATGCCGTCAGTGAGGGTTGCATAGCTCACCCGTTCAAGGAACTCCGGCGGCAGCACTTTGGTCAGAACTCTTTGAAGGTTTTTAGAACGCTGCGAGCGTCTTACCAACTCGGAATCCAGAAAATTGTTTATCTCCTGCATGGGATCAGTGTATCCGAGTTATCGCGGGCGGGCCAGGCGTGGGCTTTATCTGGCTCGTTTGTCGGGTTTGAGCGTTAAAATTGCATTGTGAATGGGCTGATTGGTCACTTCAGCTGGAAATGCGTTCATTTAGCCTTATCTTTACCGAGCTGTCGGTGGAGTGGTTCGACCAATAGTGCTGCATTTTGTCAGTTCAAACGGATGATCAAACTGATATTATCGCGGATAATTGTAATTCAACTTATACGAACAAGCGCGAAAGCGCAGGTGTCACCGAATGACTGGTAAGCCAGATGCTGGGTAATTTAGTAAAGAAATTTGTGGGTAGTCGTAATGATCGACTGGTCAAACAATATGAGCGGACTGTCAGCGGTGCCTCAGCAATGGCCGACACGATGGCGGCCTTGTCGGATGATCAGCTGCGAGCCAAGACCGAAGAGCTGAAAGCCAAAGTGGCTGACGGGGTATCTCTGGACGATCTTCTCCCTGAAGCGTTTGCGGTGGTTCGCGAAGGCGGCACTCGTGCACTTGGCCTGCGACACTACGATGTGCAATTTGTTGGTGGCGCGGTTTTGCATGATGGCAAAATTGCCGAGATGCGTACCGGTGAAGGTAAAACCCTGGTCGCAACAACTGCCGTTTATCTCAATGCGCTGCATGGTCGCGGTGTCCACGTCATCACCGTCAATGACTACCTGGCACAGCGCGATTCCGAGTGGATGGGCAAGCTGTACAAATTTCTGGGACTAAGCGTCGGTGTCATCATCAGTGGTTTGTCTTCCGATCAGCGCCGTGAGGCTTATGCCGCAGATGTCACTTACGGTACCAACAACGAATTCGGATTTGATTACCTGCGCGACAACATGGCGCTCAGCCTTGAAGATAAGGTACAGCGAGATTTGTACTACGCCATTGTAGATGAAGTCGATTCAATCCTTATTGATGAAGCGCGAACACCGCTTATTATCTCTGGCCCTACCAACGAGAGCAGTGAGACCTACGCTAAGATTAATCTGGTTGTGCCCAAGCTTGATGCAGTTGCCAAAGTAGAGGGTGATGCTGAAGAGGGGCCGGGTGATTACACCATTGATGAGAAAGCCAAACAGGTATTTCTAACTGAATCTGGTATGGATCGCATTGAGCAGTTGCTCAACGAGCAGGATCTTCTTGAAGAAGATGAAAGTCTTTACGATGCAGCTAACATCAGCCTGTTGCATCACCTTAATGCAGCATTGCGAGCGCATGCAATCTTCAAGAAAGACATCGACTATATCGTTAGCAATAATCAAATTGTGATTGTTGATGAGTTTACTGGCCGTACTATGGCGGGTCGTCGCTGGTCAGATGGATTGCATCAGGCAATTGAAGCTAAAGAAGGGGTGACTATCCAGCAGGAGAACCAAACCCTTGCATCGATCACCTACCAGAATTACTTCCGTCTGTATGAAAAGCTCGGCGGGATGACTGGTACGGCAGATACTGAAGCCTTTGAATTTCAGCAAATCTATGGGCTCGAAGTGGTGGTAATTCCCACTAATAAAAGCATGGCGCGCGAAGACAGAGGCGATTTGATCTATCTGACGCAGCGTGAAAAATATGATGCCATTGTTGAAGACATTGAGTCTTGTGTAGAGCGTAAGCAGCCAGTGCTGGTGGGTACAACATCCATTGAAACATCAGAGTATCTATCCAATCTTCTGAATGAGAAAAATATTTCCCACGAAGTACTGAACGCGAAACAACACGAACGTGAGGCACAAATTATCGCCGACGCCGGTAGATCCAGTGCTGTCACGATCGCGACCAACATGGCGGGCCGGGGTACGGATATCGTACTCGGTGGCAACCTTGAATCTGAACTGGGTGGTGTGGAGTCGATCACTGATACAGACAAGGTCGCTCGAACATCTGCCTGGGAACAGCGCCATAAAGAAGTACTGGGTGCTGGTGGCTTGCATATTATCGGTACTGAACGTCATGAGAGTCGTCGCATCGATAACCAGCTACGTGGCCGCTCTGGCAGACAAGGCGATCCTGGATCGTCACGTTTTTATCTGTCACTGGAAGACAACCTGATGCGTATATTTGCATCGGAGCGTATCGGAAACATCATGCAGAAACTCGGTATGGAAGAGGGTGAGGCGATAGAGCATTCGCTGGTAACTCGCGCCATTGAAAATGCACAGCGTAAAGTAGAAGGGCATAACTTCGATATACGCAAGCATTTGCTGGAGTACGATGATGTTGCCAATGATCAGCGCAAAGTGATCTATGAACAAAGAGACGATGTCATCGAAGCTGATGATGTCTCAGAGACTGTCACCAATATGCGTGATGACGTTGTTGAGTCTATGATGGCAGACTACATAGTGCCCGGTTCACTTGATGACAGTTGGGAGCTTGAAGAAGCGTCGGCAGCATTCAAAGAGCGCTTTGATCTGGATATTGACCTGAAAGCAAAGCTTGCAGCCGATCCCGATCTGGATGAGGAAGATCTCAACGAGTTTGCACTAGAGCAGTTGACTGAAAAATACAAAGAAACAGAAGCCAGAGCCGGGGATGAGACCATCCGCCGTTTTGAGAAATTCGTACTGCTAAAAACACTTGATGAGCATTGGAAAGAGCATCTTGCCTCAATGGATTATCTGCGCCAGAGTGTTGGATTGCGTGGCTACGCGCAAAAGAATCCCAAGCAGGAGTACAAGCGTGAGTCATTTGAGCTGTTTACTGCCATGCTCGATGAATATAAAAAGGATGTGGTTGGTACGTTAGCAAAAGTGAAAGTGAACGACCCGGAAGAAGTAGCTGAAGCAGAAGCGCAAGCTGAGGCCCAGCGGCCTCAACAAGTAAGCTACGAACACGCAGCTGCGGCCAGTGCCACGGCATCTGCGCCGCCAGAGAATGGTAATCCGAACGATAATCCGGAAGCGGAAGAGACTTTTGTTCGCGATCAGCCTAAAGTAGGTCGTAACGACCCCTGTTGGTGTGGGTCGGGTAAAAAGTTCAAGCGCTGTCACGGGCAATTGGACTAACGCTTCCGCTTAGAGCTGAACGCGCCTGTGTGGTGCGTTTCACGTGTGTTAGTTATAAAGGCGGTCAACTTATGTCCGCTCAACCGCAAGCTCAAGAGAGCCTGCTAAACGGCCACCCGGAACAGCAGGCCCTAGCATCAAGCCGGAAATCCTGGCTCTTTTCTGGTGTGTTGCCTACCCATCACGCCACCGGGCGTATCCAGATCATTACTGGCCATTTAATCCATCGTTACTTAAAATGTCACTCTCCAATGGGTCGACGCTGCTCTAGATGCGAGCGATAGGTGTCTCACGTTGGGTAATACACCAGGCTTTCAATTGAGCCTCCTGCGCTTTAAAAAGCCTTCTCGAACAGGTGCACTCTACAATGGCAGTCGGCTTACAAGAACCTACTTCTCTTTTGCCTATACGCGGAATACGCCTGGCAGCTTGTGCCAGTGGCATAAAAGCCAATGGTGATCCTGATCTGGTTATGATACTCGCCGAGGAAGGGACACAGTTTGCGGCAGTATTTACACAGAACGCCTATTGCGCAGCGCCGGTTACCGTAGCCAAAGATCATCTGGATAAGGCAACGCCGGGCGCGCTGTTAATTAACTCCGGTAACGCGAACGCCGGCACCGGTGCTGCGGGTGAAGAAGATGCGCTTTATCTGTGTAAGCTGGTGGCTGATGAGGTTAACCTTGTGCCGCGTAATGTATTGCCATTCTCGACTGGAGTCATTAGTGAACCGCTGCCGGTAGCGGTCATCCAGGGAGCGATTAGAGGTCTGGCCAGTTCACTCTCTGAAAACAATTGGCTCGCATCTGCCAAAGCTATTATGACGACAGATACCATGGCCAAAGGTGCCTCAGTTCAATGCGTTATTGATAATGAAACCGTGACATTGACTGGCATTGCCAAGGGCTCGGGTATGATTTATCCGAATATGGCTACTATGCTCGCTTTCGTTGCAACTGATGCGGGGGTGGATCCGTACTCATTGCAGCAGCTAATTAAAACCGTATCGGATGAATCCTTTAACAGTATCAGCGTTGATGGGGATACCTCCACCAACGATGCGTTTGTTCTGATGACAACTGGTGCAGTACGCCACCGATTGTTGAGCCCGTCGCATCCTGAGTGGGAAGTTTTTGTCGATGCATTGCGCCGTCTCTCTATTCAATTGGCGCAATCGATAATCCGGGATGGTGAGGGCGCTACACGTTTTATTGAGATTAATGTCGGTGGTGGTGCAACTATGGCTGATTGCAGGCAGGCAGGTTTTACTGTGGCAAACTCACCCTTGGTAAAGACAGCATTTTTTGCCGGTGATCCCAATCTTGGAAGAATACTGGCGGCGATAGGTCGGTCTGGAGTAGAGGGATTGAATATGCAGAACGTATCTCTGTCTATTGGTGATCTGGCGGTGGTCGAAAAAGGGGAACCGTCACAGGGGTACGATGAAAAGCTGGCTTTAGACATTATGTCCCATGAGGACATTACCATGCATATTGATCTTGGTATGGGAGAAGATCATGCGCGTCTCTGGACCACTGATCTATCTTATGACTATGTGAAAATTAATGCAGAGTATCGTAGCTAGTGCCCATCCAGACACAGATAGTCGCGAGGTTGACTCACGTGCGTGAAATTTCTTCTACTACATGTGGGCGCTTAGTCATTCATAAGTAACTACATGTAGTCGGAGAAAGTTCGCGTCGCGTGAGCCGACCGCAGTAGCGCTGTTTTTGGATGGGGCACTAGCTTGTGGATTTTGCTGGAAAATTAAAAACTATTGATTTGTAGCCAGTTTTAACAGCTTTTCGTGGACTTTTCTGACTTGTGATATCACAGTCTCGTGGCTGCTGTTATTCTGAATTACATCGTCGGCGACTGCTAATCTTTGCGAGCGGGTGGCCTGACTGGCGATAATACTCTCCGCTTGTTTTTTGCTGCTGTTGTCACGCGCCATCACACGCTGCAACTGAATTGCGGGATCAACATCGACAATAATCACGTGGTCATAGTTTTTTTGTTGATCGGTTTCAACAAGCAGCGGTATGACGACCACACTATAGGTTGCACCTGCACCTTGGTGTTCCTGCAGTTGTCTGACAGTTTCAGTCCTTATAAGCGGGTGCAGGATCGATTCAAGGTCTTTTCTGGCAGAAGCGTCACTGAATATAATTTCTCGTAGTTTGTGTCGCTCGAGTGCACCGGATTCATCAATGACCGAGTCACCGAATCTCTCTGCGATCTTTGCGAGACCAGGAGTGCCGGATGCAACCACTTCACGTGCGATAACATCGGTGTCAACGATGGGCACGCCATACTCGGCAAGCGCATCACTGACTGTTGTTTTACCGCTTGCGATGCCACCGGTGAGTGCAACCTTAATCATCGGCTCACTTGCATCATTCGTCGGTTCTCGAGAAGCGTGTTATAAGCCCATGAAGCCTGTGTACATTGAAACAAGCTGCTCACCCCAGATAAATGCAATCCATCCGGCTATGGCCAGATAAGGGCCAAACGGAATTGCCTGACTGCGTTGGTGTTTAAATACCACCATCATCATGATCCCGATGATTGCACCTGTCAATGATGACAGCAAGATCACAACTGGAAGCATTGACCAGCCGAGCCATGCGCCGAGTGCGCCCAGCAACTTAAAGTCTCCGAATCCCATGCCTTCCTTGCCGGTGATAATCTTGAATGCCTGAAAAACCAGCCATAACACCATATAGCCTGCAGCAGCGCCCAGTATGGCATCTTCAGGATTAACATAAACAGGCACAAGACTGATCACTAACCCAAGCCACAGTAGTGGCAAAGTGATACTGTCAGGCAGAAGGGTGGTGTGGAAATCAATCAGTGCCAGGCTTATCAGGGACCAGGTAAAGAGCAGTGCAAAAACCAGTTGAATACTCGCACCAAATTTCACTGCCACGGCCAGAGACAAAATGCCAGTCAGTAGCTCGACCAACGGATATTCCGCAGAGATAGGATTTTTGCAGTTAGAGCATTTGCCACGTAACAGCAACCAGGATAGCA
>CAZQKJ010000018.1:13165-22526 GCA_964593315.1 uncultured Granulosicoccaceae bacterium | reverse complement strand
CATCAACCTGAGTGGCAGCCAAACCAATCCCAGGAGCAGCGTACATGGTTTCAAACATATTGCTGATCAACGAACGGGTCGGGTCATCAACATTTTCGACCGGTGCAGCTGTGGCTCGCAGCCGATCATCGGGGTAAATCAGAATATCCAGGTTGGCCATCAAACTCTAACTCTTGTCAGTTCGCGTAGTGTAAGCACTCTCGCGCGGATAGCAAAGGGGGCAGCTGAAGTTAATGCGATTACAAAAGGTGCGCCTGCAATGACCGATAGGCCTTATGCCACGGGCCGTGTCACAAGTCATCAGCGGCGCTGGCACTGACGACTGACACATTTACGCAGAAACTGTGTGCAAATCCGCACGCGTTGGCACTCTTCTTGGTTCGGTAAACCGAACATTGTTGCGACCATGCGCACCGTTTGCTGGCCAGACCTGCCTGAAACGCAGTAGCGGCCACTAACCGATAACAAGCCACACGGATTACCATGACTTTTAAAATTTCGCTGAAAACCAGAAAACTGGCTCTGCACACGGCTCTCGCCGCCGGTACTGCACTATTCGCAGCCTCCTGCGCAACGACACAGGTCGACACAACAACCAGCAGCCAGGACCTGACTGACCAGCAGTGGCAACAAGTTGCCAACAGTGAACTCGCTGTTGTTGCGGGTTCTCAGCCGCTGGTAAGTCCCTCTGGCACATTGAGCGCCGCCAAGCAAAGAAAGCTTGCCTTGCGCCAACTGGCAGAAAGCTCTATCCGCACTGACAATCCCGGAGACTACACCGTCGTTAAGGGTGACACTCTGTGGGACATTTCAGGTCGATTCCTGAGTCGCCCATGGCTGTGGCCTGAAGTCTGGCACGTCAATCCACAGATCCAGAATCCACACCTGATCTACCCGGGTGACAGAATTGCACTGACTTACATCGAAGGCAGCCCGCGTCTACAATTGATCCGTGCCAACAGCCGCGGTGGTCGCCAGTCTTCACCCATTGGCACAATCTCCGCTGACCTGATCGAAGGTTTTCTGGTCAAGCCACTGGTGGTTTCGACTGAAGAAATCGAGTCAGCAGCCTATGTTGCAGCAACCGAACAAGGCCGTTTGATCGGTGCCGCTGGCGACCACATTTACGCACGTGGCGATATTTCAGGATCGCGTTACAGCATCTTCCGTCCGGGCAAGGCGCTGGTGGATCCAGACACGCAGGAAGTATTGGGTCATGAAGCTATCCATGTATCAAACGCCAGCATGGTAAAAGCCGGTGACCCGAGCAAGCTGGTTATTACCAACAGTGAGCGCGAGACCATGAAAGGCGACCGCTTGATGACAGACAGCGCGCAAACGCCCGCTTTCTACCAGCCAAGAGCCGCCGCCACTTCAACACCTGGCAAAATCATTTCACTGGTTGACGCTGTTGCACGCGCAGGGCAAAACCAGGTGGTCGTAATGAACCTCGGTGAAGAAGACGGCGTACAAGCCGGTGATACTTTTACGGTAGTCGGTCAGGACCGCAGAGTTCGCGATGACATCAACCCGGAGCGTGGCGAATATTTCACTGTAGAGGGTGAGCACGCAGGCGTAGTCATGGTATTCCGCACCTTCGATCAGGTGAGCTATGGACTGATTATGTCTTCTACCCGCGACGTAAGATTGTTCGATAAGGTAGTCAGCACCGCCAGTCAGCTGTAATGACTTAACTGGCTATCACAGGTATGCAAGAAAGGCTGCGCACTTAAGCGCAGCCTTTTTTTTGCATGAGCCTTTTTTTGTAGACGCAAGCACAACCCTACCCTGATGCGCTCGCCGCGGTTACACTAGCCTGCCACTGCACTTACGCGGGATAGCTGTGTTGCCTGCATCCATTCAAAGACATCCCAAGAGCCTGCGCTGTAGTTTTGCGCGTAGCGAGGGTTCTTATGCTCGATAGCAAACTCAGTCGCTGGTTAACCCTGGTGCATACCAAAGGCCTCGGGCCTGCCTCGCTGCGTAAGCTACTGGAAGGATTAGGCTCCGTGGATTCCATACTGGGAGCCAGCGACAGCAAATTGCGCCAGGCCGGAGTGGCCGACAAAATAATCACCGCACTGCGCAACGTTGATGAATCGAAAATACAGGCCGATCTGAACTGGCAGGATGAATCAGACGATCGCACGATCATCACTGGTGACTCCGATCAGTATCCATCGATGCTAAAAGAGATCGCTGACCCGCCACTGGTTTTATACGTACGTGGTGATCCTGAGGTACTACACACGCCACAAGTGGCCATTGTAGGCAGCCGAAAACCCAGCCATAGCGCAGAAAATCATGCCTTTGATATAGCGCAAAAGCTCGCGGGCTACGGCATCACTGTCACCAGCGGCCTGGCCCTCGGCGTAGACAGTTGCGCACATAAAGGTGCATTGGCAGGCAACGGGTTCACAGTCGCTGTGACTGCAACCGGGCTCGATCGAGTGTACCCGGCTGCACACAGGCAATTGGCCCACGACATCGCCGAATCCAGCGCCATAGTCTCGGAGTTTCCGATTGGCACCAATCCCAATGCCGCCTATTTTCCGCGCCGCAACCGGATTATCAGTGGCTTGTGTTACGGCACATTGGTGGTTGAGGCCACGATCAAAAGCGGCACGCTGACCACAGCAGCGCATGCGACCTCACAAGCGCGTGAGGTGTTTGCCATACCGGGCAATATAGACAACCCGAACAGCCATGGCTGTCACGCTCTGTTGAAAAAAGGCGCGACACTGGTGGAAAACGTAGCAGATATTCTCGAACCATTGGCACCGCTGTTACCGCGGACGCTGACTTTCACGGATAGCGAGCGTGCAGCACCTGCAAAATCCGCTGAATCACCCACCGCGGATTCTCAAAGCGCCCGCCTGTTATCCGCGCTCGGACACGATCCAATGTCTCTGGATCAATTGGCTGCACGCTGTGGACTCGACATCGTCACAGTCACAAACCTGACCCTTGATCTGGAGCTCGACGGTACGATCCAAAAAGTCAGTGGTGGTAATTTTGTTCGAACAGGGACTGCAACCGGCGCTGACAGAAAAAGTCTAAAATCTAAAAATACTTAATAATTTCAGTAGCTTTTTAGCACCACACCCGGCCTACTAAAAAACTGATAGGCCGCTTCCAGCAAAAGCTGGTAAGGTTTTTAATACTGGCGTGGCACTTAAAAATAGTTTAAAAGCCATTGGCTGGCATCACTGATGCACCCTGCAGACCGAAAATGCGGCGACGAAAAAAGTCACGCAGACTTTGCTGCGGGTGCTACACAATACCGAACACTCCGAAGAATAACGAAACGCATAAAACTATATAAATGAGTAAAAACCTGATTATTGTCGAGTCCCCTGCCAAGGGCAAAACGATAAAGAAGTACCTTGGCAAAGACTACGAGGTTCTCGCGTCATACGGACACGTGCGCGATTTGGTACCTAAGGAAGGTGCTGTTGACACAGAATCCAGCTTCGAGATGAAATACCAGCAGATCGAGCGCAACGAAAAACATGTCACAGCCATTATCAAGGCGCTAAAAAAAGCCGATATGCTCCTGCTCGCGACGGATCCGGATCGCGAGGGAGAAGCAATCTCGTGGCACCTGGTTGAGCTGCTGGAAGAAAAAGGCTTACTGAAGGACAAAGAAGTCAAACGCGTGGTCTTCCATGAGATTACCAAGAGCGCGGTGCAGGATGCGGTCGCCAATCCGCGGGAACTCTCTTTTGACCTGGTCAATGCGCAACAGGCCAGACGCGCGCTCGACTACCTGGTCGGCTTTAACTTATCGCCGTTGCTATGGAAAAAAATCAGTCGTGGTTTATCGGCAGGCAGAGTGCAGAGTCCCGCGCTGCGCATGATCGTTGAACGTGAAGATGAAATAGAAGCTTTCATTCCAGAAGAGTACTGGAGCGTCACCACCGATCTGGTTAAGGACTCAACCGAGTTTGGCGCACGCTTGTATACACTGGAAGGTGAAAAGTTCAAACAGTTCACTATCACAGACGGGGAGCGTGCTGCAGAAGTTAAAACGCTGCTGACCAAAGCTGCCAACGGCAAGCTGACCGTATCGATGGTTGAGAAGAAACAACGCAAGCGCAATCCGGTTGCACCGTTTACCACATCGACCTTACAGCAGGAAGGTGTCAGAAAGCTCGGCTTCTCAGCTCAGCGCACTATGCGTACCGCACAAAAACTCTACGAAGGTATCGATACAGGTGATGGTGCTGAAGGCCTCATCACTTACATGCGTACCGATTCCGTGAGTCTGTCGCAGGATGCCATTGCAGACATCCGCGGTCATGTTGAAAAACAGTACGGTAAGGACTATCTGCCTGACACGCCGCACTTCTACAAAAACAAATCCAAGAACGCTCAGGAAGCACACGAAGCTGTCAGAATCACACACGCTTCAAAAACACCCGAGAGCATCAAGTCTGCTTTAAAGCCTGACGAATACAAGCTTTACTCGTTAATCTGGAAACGCACCATGGCGTGTCAGATGATTCATGCCACCATGGACCAGGTCTCTGTTGAATTTGCCTGCGGTGAAGGCAACTCATTTAGAGCCAGCGGCTCAACAGTTAAGTTTCCGGGCTTCATGAAAGTGTATCTTGAAGATGAAGACGACAAGAAAAACGATGGTGACAACGATAAACGTCTGCCAGAACTCAATAAAGGCGATGTGCTCGACCTGCATGACATCAACATGACTCAGCACTTCACAGAACCACCGCCGCGCTACACTGAAGCCTCGTTGGTAAAAGCTCTGGAAGAACATGGCATTGGCCGTCCTTCTACTTACGCAAGCATTATCTCAACATTGCAAAATCGCGAATACGTTGAGATGGATGCAAGGCGCTTCACGCCAACCGATGTTGGCAGCGTGGTGAATAAATTTTTGTCCAAGCACTTCACCAAGTATGTGGATTACGATTTCACGGCCAATCTTGAAGACGAACTTGATGCCGTATCGCGCGGTGAAAAAGAGTGGGTACCACTAATGCGGGACTTCTGGAAACCGTTCAACGCCCAGGTACTGGATAAAGAAGAAAATGTAACTCGTGAAGAGGCAGTCCAGTCACGAGAACTTGGCAAAGACCCTGAAACCGGGAAACCGGTAACTGTCAGAATCGGACGCTTTGGTGCGTTTGTACAAATTGGCACCAAGGAAGACGAAGACAAACCAAAGTTCGCAGGTCTGAGACCTGGCCAGAAGATGGATAAAATCACCTATGAAGAAGCGATGATTTTATTTCAGCTTCCTCGCAAGCTAGGTGAAACACCGGAAGGTGAGAAAGTGTCTGTCAGCATTGGTCGCTTCGGACCCTATGTAAAGTACGACAGCAAGTACGCTTCTATAAAAGAAGATGACCCCTATACCATTACGCTTGAGCGCGCATTGGAGATAGTTGAAGAAAAGAAAGAGGCGGATCGCAACAAGGTGGTGAAGGTCTTTGAAGAAGACCCGGAGATACAAATTCACAACGGCCGCTGGGGTGCCTATCTGACTAACGGCAGCAAAAACGCCAAGCTCACAAAAGAGCAGAAAGAAGCACCGCTTGAGATCGACTTTGCCACAGCAAAGAAATTAATCGACGAGGCGCCGGAAAAACGCGGGCGCGGCAAAAAGAAAGCCGTTGCCAAGAAAAAGGCGGCAGCCAAAAAGAAAACCGTCTCCAAGAAAAAAACTTCAAAGAAAAAGAGCGCTAAAAAGAAAGCCACTGCGAAGAAAAAGTCGACAGCAAAAAAAGCCGCCGCGAAGAAAAAGTCAGCTGCAAAGAAATCGACTCTTGAAGACGGTGACGGTTCAGAACCCGTCAAAGCCTAGTTAGTCTGAGTGAAGGTTGGCAGCGATTTAAACGCAGCCCGCGATGCACTAGTCGCGGGTGATGTTGTGGCCTATCCCACCGAAGGCGTCTTCGGTCTTGGCTGTGACCCACGCAACCTGAGCGCTATAGAAAACCTGCTGAACTTAAAAAAAAGAAACGTCGGTCAGGGCTTTATCCTGATCGCAGCGGAGTTTGATCAGTTACAACCTTTTATTGGCCCGCTCACAGCTGATATTAAGAAAAAGCTGGATGAGTCGTGGCCGGGTCCTGTTACCTGGATACTCCCTGCCGACGACTCCGCGCCTGCATTGGTAACCGGTGGCAAACCTACTATTGCAACCAGAGTTACCGATCATCCAATTGCTTGCGCCTTGTGCAGACAATGTAACAGTGCGATCATTTCTACATCAGCAAATATCAGCGGACAAGCCGCCTGCCTCACAGCAGATGCAGTAGCCGAACTATTCGCAGATCAACCTGGTTACATACTCGACTACGAGATTGGCAACCTGCAAGGCCCGACACCCATCTATGATGGTTTAACCGGCCAACAACTTCGGTAGAGTTAGCCGCCGGGCAACTTGGGTTATGAATTCAGAACTATGCAAGCGTCTACTAACACTCAACGCGTTAAGGACTACCTGACTACACTGCAGGAATCGATAAGTTCTGCGATCCAAAAACATGATCCGGATATTCAGCTCACAGAAGATATGTGGGATAGAGAAGACGGTGGCGGTGGCAGAAGCCGTGTCTTCAGCGGCGGCAAGGTGTTTGAGCAGGCAGGGGTAAACTTCTCTCACGTGTTCGGTGACAAACTACCCCCTTCCGCTACCGCAAATAGGCCTGAACTGACAGACCGCGGTTTTGAAGCCATGGGCGTTTCATTGGTGTTTCACCCGCACAATCCGTTTGTACCAACAACCCATTGCAACGTACGATTTTTTATAGCCGAGAAACCCGATGAAGAACCCGTCTGGTGGTTCGGTGGTGGCTTTGATCTGACACCGTACTATGCCAATGAACAGGATTGTATTCACTGGCACCAAACCGCAAAAGATGCCTGCGATCCGTTCGGTAGTGATCACTATGCAGAGTACAAAGAATGGTGTGATAACTATTTTTACCTGAAGCACCGGCAGGAGCCGAGAGGCATAGGCGGGTTGTTTTTTGATGACTACAACAAACAGGATTTCGACCACAGCTTCAGTTTTATGCAGAGTGTCGGCAATGCTTTTCTGAAAGCCTATGAGCCCATCCTCGAACGCCGCAAGGACCATCCGTATGGCGAGACAGAACGTCAGTTTCAGCTCTATCGCCGCGGCCGATATGTTGAATTTAATCTGGTGTTCGACCGGGGCACACTGTTCGGACTACAGTCCGGCGGCCGGGTTGAGTCGATCCTGATGTCACTGCCTCCGAACGTACGCTGGCAATACAACTGGTCACCAGAACCCGGCAGCGCGGAGGCCGAGCTGTACGAAAAGTACCTGATAAAGCGAGACTGGCTCTCTTGATACGCCACCCTGCTCAACCACTGCATTACTGAATCGCAACGCCCGCTTTCATCCTCACAAAATGTGAATCGCCACACATCCAAAAGCCGCTTCTGTCTGCAAACTCTGTCGCCTTGCACACTCCGGGTGTGACAGAACCGACCTTTCCAAGGCAAATCCGGCAAAGGTAAATCTGGCAGAGATAAGTCTGGTAGAGACAGTTCTGGGACCCCGGCCAAACCCATTCGCACGGCCACCGACGGCCCGCAAAACCAGAACAGGCTTGTCATTATGCTTCGCACTTTGTTGCCAGTCCTCGCGCTTTTAGGCGCATCACAATTACACGCACAGGATTTTGTTGCGGTGAAAGTAGAGGCTGAAAACTTCGTTTCAAAACACTCGGACTGGCGCGTCACCTCGAACGGCAACACACCAAACGTCCGCCCTGATCCAGACGGCTCGCACGCCAGCAGCGCCAGCGGACGCTCTTATGTGGAACTGTTGCCGGATACCCGAGTCACGCACGGCGACCGACTCGTCAGTGGCGGCAATTTCTGGAATACCGGTGGCACCGGACCATCACTAACCTACAACGTAAACATTCCTGAAGCAGGCCGTTACCTGGTGTGGGTTAAAGCCTACTCGACGGGTACAGAGGACAACGGAATACATGTCGGCGTGAATAACACCAACCCTGCCAGTGGTCAGCGTATGCAATGGTGCAGTGGTAAAAACAAGTGGACCTGGAGCAGCGCTCAAAGAACCAGCAGCAATCATTGCGGTGTGCCGCGCACTATCTTTTTAGACTTCTCCTTCGCAGGCGCTAACAGAGTCACGTTCTCTGCACGCGAAGACGGCTTCGAATTCGATCAGTTTATCTTGCTCAAAACTAACAACAACAGTTGCACGCCCAACGACAACGATCAGATCGTCTGCAACAACGGAACAAGCAACGTACCAGCGCAAAATGGAAACTCAACACCAGCGCCGGCCCCTGAACCAGAGCCAGAGCCAACTCCCGAACCAGAGCCAGCTCCTGAGCCAACACCCGTTGCAGTAGCAACACCGGAGCCGGTTGCTACACCGGTGCAAACCGCATCGAGCCCCGCCACTCTTCCGACATGCAGCTCTTCAGCGGTCGATCCCGATGGTGATGGATACGGTTGGGAAAACAACCAAAGCTGCGTTGTGAGCGGCCAACCCATTCCTGTCACCGCACAGGCAAACCCGGGTGTCACACCCGTCTGCCAGAGCGCGAACAGCGATCCGGACGGTGATGGCTATGGTTGGGAACAAGGCCAGAGCTGTGTTGTTGCAGGTACAGCTAACGCAGCGCCGGGTGCGATGATTCCAGCATGCTCTTCAGATTCATTCGATCCGGATGGGGATGGCTGGGGCTGGGAAAACTCCCAGTCTTGTTTGGTGCAATAGGCAGCTCACTAAGCAAGTTTTTAAAGCTACAAGCTAGCGGGTGGCGCCTCCAGAGCACCACCCGCCAGCAAAATACTGCGCAAAGCAGCAAGGTCTTCACCCGCGCGGTTCTGGCTCAGAGTCACAAAACACTCAGCCACACCAGTGGTGATTTCAATGTAGCTTCGGGCAAGCTTGCCGATCTTCTCACAAAATCAAGCGAACGCTCTCACACTCTGACGGGCCAGGTACTGGCCCCCGTGGACAATACGGACTAGCGTCCTGAACGGCGAGGCCTGTAAACTGTCGAAAACAACGAACCGTGACATACCTGCCACGTGGTAATCACGTATCATAAGACGATTAGCGATCATGGGAAGTTAACCCGAGACGCCTTAAAATAGTCCACTCTAACACTCGGCCCCGATTGGCCTGACGCCAGCGGTGTGCGCACTGGAGATCCTTTGTGATTCGAAAACTTCTCGCAATAACAGTAACCACTTTCATTCTATCCGCCTGCGGCGGTAGCAGCGACGGAGGTGGTGGTGCTACCAACAATGGTGGCAACACAAACACAGGTGGCACCGGCACAGGCGGCACTGGTACAGGCACAGGCGGCACTGG
>CAZQKJ010000018.1:0-13065 GCA_964593315.1 uncultured Granulosicoccaceae bacterium | reverse complement strand
GGCACAGGCGGCACTGGTACAGGCACAGGCGGCACTGGCACCGGCACCGGCGGCACAGACACCGGCGGCTTTAACCCCGATGCAGGTGGACAGTCTGGTAGTTTTGGAGACACAGCGGATGCCGCTAACGGGATAGATCCCAGCTCTACTATTTGCCCCGCCTCAATCACCACCAGCTTCACCGGTTGGGCTGATACAGGCACCTCATGGTGTTTGTGGAGCTGCCCTCCGGGTGCAGTTGTTGATAACGCCGACGGTGGTCAGTTCGGCTTTATTCAAGCCACTCAGGAAACCTGCTTTGTTTCTAGTGCCGCTGCGGGTACTGCGGCCACCGCACCGATCTTTGCAGCGATCAACGGCTGCCCGGAAGGTGGTTGTACTGACGGCTCAGCGACTGACTTCCCAAGAGTGTTTGTAAGCGCGACCGCAAGCAACGACGAACTGGCAGGTGACTACACTTGCACTGAGTGGTTCTTCGATGGTGGTGATGATCGATGGACAGCACTTACAACCCCCGCGCCTTTCAGTCTTTCTCTCGGCGCAGATAATGTTGCCAACAACGCTGGCAGCACTACCACCTGGAGCTTCTCCAATGGTGTCATCACTCTTGAAGACGGACTGGTTCTTGGCAATGTCGCTGTGGGCGCCAGCAGCTTCAGCAGCTACAACAGCAACACATCACTGGTGCGTTGTCAGTAGAAGCTGTAAACCAGTTACACCAAAGCTAAAAGCCCGGTTTAATACCGGGCTTTTTTTTGCCTGAAGTCATACAGCTACTTTCCGGTTTTTTTCTTCTTCGCTGCGGCGCGCTTTTTCTCAGCTATTTTACCAACCACTTTAGTCGGCTCATCTGCCTGTTCAGAGGTCTCGCCTGAAACTACCGGCTCTTCATCAGCCTGCACCACTTGCTTTAGCAAAGTTAAATCTACTTTAGCGCCATAGCGAAGCTTCAAACCCTGAAAATACGTGGTGACCTGATTGCGGCCATTTTCCTTGGCAACATAAAGGCACTCATCCGCTCGTTCAAAAAGTATTTTTTCATCACGTGAATCTTTTGGTGCACAGGATATACCGACTGAAACGGTGACCGACATTTCTTTACCATCATGAGTCACCACATGTGATTCTATTCGCTGCCGGTAACTCTCCATGAGTTCAGCAGCTTCTTCCGGATCGGTATCCGGCAATAACATACAAAATTCCTCACCACCGTAGCGAAATACCATATCTCCACTATCAGGGCGTATACAACTCTGCATGACCAGCGCTACTTTTTGCAGAACAGCATCTCCGGCCTTATGACCGTGGGTATCATTAAACTTCTTGAAGTGATCAATATCAGACACCGCAAGACACAGTGGTTTATCGTTATGAGCAGCACGATCAAGCAGAGACAATAAGCTGTCTTCAAAATGTCGGGTATTGTAAAGACCGGTCATTTGATCGGTGATCGATTTATTATACAAGCGGCTTTTATGTAGATTAACCGCTGCCTGATCCGCAAGCCCCTGACAAAGGCTTACATCTTCTTCGGTAAAGCGGCCGATCTCATCCAGCTCCCGTTCACCTTCATCGTTTGTCCACACCTTGTTGGTCAGAGCGATTACACCTTCAACATTATCACCACGCATCAAAGGCACACAGCAAATACAGTAAACGACATTCTTGCCCACCTGCTCGATATACATTTTGTCGTTCTTTCTTATGGGTCTGCGCTCAGCCGCACACTGTCCCGCAATACCTTCTCCTAAACTGAAGGTCTTGGTGGCTTTGATACCATCGTTAATATCGTCACGTACGTGACGCGGGATATTACCCCACACAACCTTGATTTCAAGCTCACCTGTTTCCTGATTGAGCAACATGAGGTTACCCTTCTGGGCGCTGACTGCATCAACTGCGGTAGCCAGTGTCTCTACACACAATCGTTTAAAGTCATTAACGTGTGCCAACTGTTGATTAACGTTATACAGTGTTTGAATGTTCTTGAGGATACGTTGATTTTTTTCGTACTTGAGCGTTGAATCAATATTGGTCGTCGCAATAGATGCAAGCTCCTGCAGAAACGGATATTCATCTTCACTGATTTGGCTGCCGTCATACTTCTCGCCAAGTGTTAGAACCCCGAGGACTTCACCGTTCTTTATCAGCGGGCACCAGACATCAGATTCCAAAACACCAAGATCCCATTTTCGCCATGCAGTATCAAAGCGAGGATCCCTTTGTAAATCACGAACACTAAATACATTGCCTTGACGAATGATCTGCCACAGCAAACCATCATCTTGCATGAACTTGTACAGATACATTGATTCGAAGTTCGAACCATCAACACTAAATTCTTTATTGAGACCAGAGAAGGATCGAACGCGATAAAACTTATGCGCCTGATCCAGCTCATCGCGCAATAAGATAGCGCTATTAACCGCACCGTACTTTTCACGCACTACCGACATAAAGTTGCCGAGCAACTCTTTCAAGTTCAGAATGTCGCCAAACCCTTTACCAGACTGCAGCAAAGCACGCATTTCAAAAATCAGAATATCCTGGTGAATAGCTTTCCTGCGGTAGTAGTCGAGCTCATCCTCGACTCGCATTGGCGTCTGACCACGCGCCGCACGTATCGGCTCCAGCTCTTCAGCGTACTCGTCATTAGCCACAGAGGGGCTATTGATTTCAAAAGTCGAGTCTTCAAACTCGTCTTCAGCTTTGTGCGCTGCACTCATAGAATCACCTTGCGGAATATCTTGTTCTTGGCCTGAAACAAACCCGGTTTTTCAATCAGAAGAGAGGCACGCCTTTGCCAGAAATCAAAAACCTCGGGTTATCTCTGTATTTCGGTCAAACCCAGCATAAGTTGAGCGATCGAAGTGAGCGTTGGGATGGTGTTTTCTATCGTTTACATTACGTACCGCCACTCCAAACTGGATTCAATACCAATCATGCATAACCTGTTGTTTTGGCTTGAACCATTGTGATTCCAGCCGGGAAACGCACCAGTATCGGCAATGGTGTAATCAACCACTCGATTTCGGCCGTGCACAGCGCGTCAACCACAATATTAGGGAGCGAGACTGTGCAGAGAAAGCCACAAGGATGTCTGGCTCGGAATCTCAACCGAGTCTGGACCACAAGAAATAGCGACAGACAGTCCCGCAGCGCCCGAAACAACCGATGCGCGCGGGCTCACACCGGTTCACTCCAAGATGCCTGAAACGCGAAATGGTTTTGTATTGAAGCCTTCGGCACAAACTCTATACTTCAACTTCACTACCTACCGACGGATGACACCATGTCCTCGCTTGCCGCTGCACTCGACCACATTGATAGCCACCGAGACGACGCAATCGATCGTTTGTTTGAGCTTTTGAGAATCAAAAGTATTTCTACCGATTCAGTCTACTCCGATGATTGCGTGCAAGCTGCAGACTGGCTTGTCAATGAGCTGAATGATCTGGGGTTTGATGCCACAAGACGAGACACACCCGGCCACCCCATGGTAGTTGCACACAGCAAAAAGCAGGATGGATTGCCAAATATTCTGTTTTACGGCCACTATGACGTGCAGCCCGTAGACCCGCTGGAACTCTGGCATCGCGATCCATTTGATCCCGCTATTGAAAATACACCGGAAGGTGATGTTATTCGTGCACGTGGCGCCGCTGACGACAAAGGTCAATTGATGACTTTCATCGAAGCGTGTCGGGCATGGATTGCAGTAGCGGGCTCTCTGCCAGTCAATATCACCCTATTGTTCGAAGGTGAGGAAGAATCCGGGTCACCATCACTGGTACCGTTCCTCGAAGCAAACAAAGAGGAGTTGAGCCTTGATCTGGCATTGGTATGCGATACCGGTATGTGGGATGCCGAGACGCCGGCAATCTGCACCATGCTACGCGGTCTGTTAGGTGAGGAGCTGATCATAACCGCCGCAGACAAAGACTTACACTCAGGTATGTTTGGCGGCCCTGCAGCCAATCCGGTCAGAGTGTTAAGCGATATACTCTCCGGCTTACATGACAAGGATGGCAGAGTGACTGTGCCCGGGTTTTACGATGGCGTTAATCCACTGCCGGCACAAGTTAAAGAGCAATGGGACGGACTCAACTTTAACGAAGCCGACTTCCTTGGATCGGTAGATTTATCAGTCAATGCAGGTGAGAAAGGCTATAGCGCTCTGGAGCACCTGTGGAGCAGACCCACTTGTGAGTTTAACGGCATCCTCGGTGGTTACACAGGTGAAGGATTCAAAACCGTACTACCCGCAAAAGCCTCTGCAAAAGTAAGCTTCAGACTGGTTGGTGATCAGGATCCTCTGGCAATAAGGGACAATTTCAGAGCCTATGTTGAAGAATGCCTGCCGGCAGATTGTAGCGTGGAGTTCAAAGATCACGGTGCCTCACCGGCAACCACCATGTCTATCGCCAACGCAGCATTTGAAAACACGCTTTCAGCGCTGAGCGATGAGTGGCCGGAGAGTGCAGTATATGCAGGCTGCGGTGGATCAATACCTGTCGTAGGTTACTTTGAAGAACTGCTGGGCATGGAAAGCCTGCTGGTAGGCTTTGGCCTCGACGACGATCAGATTCATTCGCCCAATGAAAAATACAATCTTCAAAGTTTCAACAAGGGTATGCGCAGCTGGGCCAGAATCCTTGCAAGCTTACCCGGATCAAATGGATCATAAACCCCGATCAACAAGTACTGATATCGCTCGCGACAGGCTGATAGTCTATCAAGGTGCGCCTGGAGCAATTAACCGCAATACCACGGTGCAGTCAAAATAATGACTCAACGCTTCTGTTCCGGTTCAGCTTCAATCGATATAGTTTACGTTCCAAAGCAAGGTTTATGCGCTATATAAGGTACGGTAAGAGACTAACCTGACAAACCATGTAGCATCACGCTACATGATGATTTATTGAATTGTATTACTACCACGCTGTGTAATCTTTCGCCTCCTTGCGATCCACCGCACTGGCATGCGAGTAACCCTACGGCACACAACCTACACTTAATAATCTCACTCTGGAGCCCAAAAAAATGAAACCAGCTTCGAATAAAACAATACCCGTTGCCCTCCCTGTTACTCTGCGTTCACGCGCGATGCAGTTCACCTCTGTATGCATTGTGGCCGCAGCACTGGCAGCCTGTGGCGGCGGTACCAGTGGCGGTACTGCAGAAGGCGGCAGCAATAATGACAGCACCCCGTTCCCGATATCCGATCTTGATCGAGACGGCGACGGCTTGCTCAACAGCGAAGAAGAAGCACTGGGTCTTGATCCGGATCTGCTTGATTCTGATTTTGACGGCATCCTTGACGGTGATGAAGATACCGATGGCGATGGCGTAGACAATTTAACCGAAGCTACTAATCAAACACTGCCGCTAGTGGGTGCTACTACACCATTCCCACCTAGTGCAGATGATACCGACGGCGATGGCCTGCTCAACACCGAAGAAGAAGCACTGGGTCTTGATCCGGATCTCCTTGATTCCGATTTTGACGGCGTACTTGATGGTGATGAAGACTTTGACGGTGACGGCATCAGTAACCTCGACGAAGCTTTTGACAACACATTACTCGAGGGCACCGACACAACCACACCAGTAGTAGACGCTTGCGCCGATGAAAACTCGTCGAATGGTGACTGGAGTGATAACTGTGTGCTGCGCAATGGCGGTGTTCACGGTAATAGCTACTATACAGTCGGTGTACAAAGAATTTTGTTTTGTGGCCAATTTAACGCAGGCAATGCAAGCACGCTTAGTGCGTTTGCTGACGGGATCTTTGGACCTAACACAGAGCAGTCAGTACGAGACTACCAGACGGCGCGCGGTATCAGTGTTGACGGTGTAGTCGGTCCGGAAACATGGGGCACACTGCGCGGTGAGCTAAACTTCATTGAAAGCTTGAGCACTAGCTTGGCAGATGCCCATTCAGTGACAGGCTGTGGTGATTTTGTAGCGCAGTTCTACAACAACTTTGACGGACTAATCGATCTGGGTTGGACCATGGCATCACAACCAGGTGAACTGTCTACAGTACCATTCTCTAACGCTGTACCTCAGGGCCTTTGAAACCCTTAGCTAAATCGCTACTCGTTGTACTACCGCTCGCCATTTTGGCGGGCGGTTGGTATTTACTGAACGCGAACAAAGAGCAAGCGCCTGAATCACCAGACACACAGCCTCTGACTGAAGCACCGGTTACCGAACCTGGGTTCAATCCGCTGGCAAAGGCAGATCCGTTAGAAAAAGCTGATAACGATCAGCGCGCTAATACGCTTCCTGAAGCTCAGCCGAGCGCGCCTGTCACCGAACTACAACCAGACACTACACCAGAAACGGATGTCGATGCCACCACCGTGGCACTGGAACCGATGAGTGATGAAGAGTTTAACCAGCTGGCAGTAGCACTTAGAAACAATAAGAATCTACGCCTTGAACTTGCAAACGAGTTCAGTAGCAATCTGGATCCTGCCAGAGCCAAACAGCTCGCGGCACTGCTGGGCTCTTACGATGATCCCGAGATAGTCCAGGTCGCCTCCGATCTGACCTATTCAGGCAATTCGGAACAACGGGTGGCGGGGCTTGATTTACTCAGCCGTCTGCAACCCCATAGTGACAATGCACGCGATGTCGCCGTGGATTTACTCAGCTCTGAAACCGAGCCAGAATTCATCGTTGCAACGATGAATGTATTGGCAACCCCATCCAACGATGCCACAGCCAACCAGCGTCAGTTGCTGGCAGATAACTTGAACAACCTGTCATACCATCACGATGCCAAAGTGAGAGCTAACAGTCTGGCACTGATGGGTCGATGGGATAAAAACTCTGATGCCACCAGGGACTCTCTGACCAGAGGCTTATCAGATCCTGATCCCTTCGTCAGATCGAGAGTCACTTACGCGCTCAAGAACGTGCAGAATCCGGACGACTCCATGATCAACGGACTGTTGAGCATTGCAGAAAATAGCGACGAGAAAAAAACCACCCGCTATGCGGCACTCAATACACTCTCTTCAATGCGGCTAACGGGTATCGCTGCGCGTCGTTACAGCAGCGCCAAAGTTATAGTGAACCAAAGAACCGTCCGCAACGAGAACTAATCGTTCAGTTGCAATAAACTTCGCGCAGATCCCGCCATCGAGTAGCACAACCCCTGCACCATCACGGTAAGCAATGCTCACAACAGCCGACCCAGTGCGGCTTCAAGCGCGAACACGTGTTCATCTTCGATACCGTGATCCCTTAGCGACTGCGCCAGATGACACAGATACTCGGTATTTGAGCCGCTTGGTCCATGCGAGTTGCTGATTTGTGTAGCGATATCCAGATCAGAAGCAGGTCCAAGATAGGCCGGATTATCTTTACCTGCGACATAAAAAATACCGCTTACATCAGAGCTGTTAAGCGCAGGATCAAAATGCAGCTCCGCTTCATAGCGCTGATAACCATTTTTTTCCCGGTAATCCAGTTGCGAGAAGATCTGCGCCGCCTGCGGTTCTTCAATTTCAAACGCCATTCCACCACATCGCACACCCGGCGATTCAACCAGCGTCACCACCCTGCCCGGCGCTTGCGGCACACCGCGATGATCATGAGATCCCTGCCAGAACCGGCGCGACCAGCCGTCCACCCACGCCACTCTGCTGGAAATAAATTCAAAGTCGGGCCGCCAGATAAGCGAGCCATAGCCAAATAGCCAGGTCGATGCCATGAGTTTTCCAAAAATCCGCTAATTCTAGCCTGCATTACGGATGCGATGACCCGTATTTCAGCCACCCGGGAAATCCGCCTTTGTGATCGTATCCAGCCACGTCTAAATCGTTTAAAATCTCACTACACTCAGGCAAACCAAAGAGAGTAACAACATGGCTTTCGAATTACCCGATCTCCCGTACGCACACGATGCACTGGCAGCCCACGGCATGTCTAAGGAAACTCTGGAGTTTCACCACGACTTGCACCACAACGCCTATGTCACCAACGGCAACAAACTGATTGCCGGAACCGAGTGGGAAAGCAAATCCCTGGAAGACATCATTACGGGCACCTATGACAAGTCCGCAGTAGCCCAGAACGGCATCTTCAACAATGCATCGCAGCACTGGAACCATACTCAGTTCTGGGAAATGATGGGCCCTGGCGGTCAGCAAATGGCACCGGAACTGGAATCCAGAATCAAAGACGCATTTGGCTCGGTTGACAAATTCAAAGCAGAATTCAGTGCCGCAGGTGCAGGTCAGTTCGGCTCTGGCTGGTGCTGGCTGGTAGTCGACAAAGACGGCACGCTAAAAGTCACCAAAACAGAAAACGGTGTTAACCCTCTGTGTTTCGGCCAAACTGCTTTACTTGGTTGCGATGTATGGGAACACTCGTACTACATTGATTACCGCAACAAGCGCCCTGACTACCTGACCAACTTCCTTGATAATCTGGTCAACTGGGATAACGTAGCATCGCGACTGGCATCAACCTAAAAGGTTCGAAGCTCTTTATAGCTACCAATAAAAAACCCCGCATCAGCGGGGTTTTTTATTTAACGATGCTGTACGGTTATCGTGGCTTTACTTGCGACTACGGCCGAGCCGGTCCGGTGGCATCAAATGAATGCTATCCGCCAACAAAGAAAAACTGACCGTGCTGCCCACCTCAAGAGAGTTACGTTGCGCCACGTGCAGCGGCACAGATAAAAACGCCGGTGGCCTGTCCGGATTACCCACCTGCACACCCACTACCGCGTTGTCACCCATTCTGATGATCTCGCCAATATGACCGGTTATCGGGTTTTCCCGCTCACCTCTGGATGGGCGATCTTGCCTGTGAAGCACAACATGTGACTGAGGTATGCACCAGTGCACAGCTTCTCCGGCGCGAAAACCATTGCATCGCTCAACCGCTAGTTGCTGACCGCGCCACTCGATTATTGCAGTGGTATTGTTGGCTTGTATTACCGTTGCACGAAATACATTTTTAAACCCCACCAGACGCGCCACAAGCACCGATACAGGCTGGGTGGTGACTTCTTCAACACTACCAGACTGAAGGGTTAACCCCTTCGACAACATACTCAGACGATCAGACAGAATCGACGCTTCCTGCAAGTCATGAGTCACCAATACAGCGGGTATTTCAAGATCCCGACGCAGTGCCGAAAGCTCGGTGTAGAGACGATCACGAGTCGCACTATCGACAGATGAAAACGGTTCATCCAGCAGCAACACTTTTGGCTCACGTGCTAACGCTCGGGCAAGCCCTACTCTTTGTTGCTGGCCACCGGATAGTTGTGCTGGACGACGATGCTCAAGGCCTGCGAGATTGACACGCTGCAACCAGTAACCGGCTTGCCTGCGCCGCTCTTTAGTGGGCAGGTGGCGAATAGATTGCTCAACATTCTGCAGTGCAGTTAGGTGCGGGAACAACGCATATTGTTGAAACACAAATCCAATGCGACGATGCTGTGCCTTCACAAAGAAGTTGCGACTTGAATCAAACCAGTTATCCCCACCACAACTGATTACGCCACTATCAGGACGACTTAAGCCTGCAATAGCACGCAGCAGTGTTGTTTTACCCGCACCGGATGGACCCACAAGCGATAACAACTCGCCAGGCTCGCAATGCAACTGTGCATTGATCGGGATAGGAGACTCTTGTAACAGCTCAACATTCAGAGCAGCAGATGCACCAGTCATCATTGAATAAAGCGGATTTAAACTAATGAATCAACAGATCGCCTGGCCAAAACACCGACAAGATGAGCGCGATATTCGGCACTGGCATGAATATCTTCATTAAAGTCACTTGAATCGATTTCTAAATCAACAAGACTCGCAGCACTAAAGTCTTTCGTCAATGCTGTCTCTATTGCCTCCGCTCGATACACTTTACCTGCAGCACCGGTCACCGCAACCCTGATACCAGTTACCGTATCAGCTATAAACACACCCACTACGGCATAGCCGGAAGCCGGGTTGGGAAATTTCTGGTAGGCGGCTTTTTCCGGAATCGGAAAACTCAAAAAGGTAATCAATTCATCTTCCTGAAGAGCTGTTTCAAAGAGATCAATAAAAAACTCTTCTGCGGACAGCAAGCGCTTGTTAGTCTGAATGGTTGCATTCAACCCGAGCACTGCTGCCGGGTAATCCGCCGCCGGATCAGAGTTGGCCACTGAGCCACCCAGGGTGCCGCGATTCCTGACCTGAGGATCACCAATGCGTGACGCAAGCTCTGCAAGCGCTGGAATATAGCGTTGCACCAGCGCCGATGAAGCAACGGTTGCATGCGTGGTAAGCGCGCCAATGACTATCTCATTGTTATGTTTTTCAATACCTTCAAGCGCGGCAATACCATTGAGATCAATTAATACTTCCGGCGCTGCCAGTCGCTGTTTCATGGTCGGAAGCAGCGTCATTCCGCCTGCCAGATAGCGCGCATCCTCAGAGGTATTAAACAAATCAGCTGCCTCCTCCACGGTAGCGGATTTGCGATAGGTAAATTCGTACATGCGTTATGCTCGGCAGATTCAGACTCCTGACTGCAGCATAACCGCTCAGCTCACCTTTTTGAATCGACAATGTGACTGGCCCGGACTATTTACCCGTTCAAACGGAAGTTTCTATTAGACACAGGAACCACTGTGGTCGTACCATTGTATGACCACACTATTCTCATCCCACTCGCCAGTATCAATTCTTATGCAAGATCTCGAAGGCATCACTGTGGTCAGCGTCGAGCAAGCAGTGGCCGCCCCCTACGCATCAGGCAGGCTGGCACAGTCCGGCGCCAGAGTAATAAAGGTGGAACGCCCGGAAGGAGACTTTGCACGACGCTACGATTCCCTGGTCAATGGCGACAGCGCTTATTTTGTCTGGCTCAATCACGGCAAAGAATCCATCAGTATCGATCTTAAAGATCCCGACGAACAAGCCTTTCTGAAAAAACTGATCAAAGGTGCAGATGTCTTTATCCAGAACCTTGCACCGGGAGCCGCAAAGCGTCTTGGTTTTGGCGCCGAGCAACTACACCATGACTTTCCGTCATTGATCATCTGTTCTATTTCGGGCTTTGGAGAGACCGGCGCTTACGCACATCAAAAAGCTTATGATCTACTCATTCAGGCAGAAACCGGTTTATGCGCGATCAACGGCACAACCGAAGGTCCTGCAAGAGTCGGTGTTTCCGTCTGTGATATCGCAGCAGGAATGACTGCCTGCCAGTCGATATTACAAGCTCTGTTTGCACGTGAAAGGCATCCTCAGAAAAAAGGCCGCATCATTAACGTTTCGCTCTACCACGCACTCGCAGACTGGATGAACGTGCCGTACCTGCAATACCGCTACGGTAATCGAAACCCCGGACGCCAGGGGCTACAGCACCCAACTATCGCACCCTATGGTGCCTACCCTTGTGCCGATGATAAGTTTATTTTGATATCTGTGCAAAATGAAAGCGAGTGGGCCAATCTATGTAGCAAGGTTTTAAAACAACCTGCACTTGCCACCGCCGACGGATATTCCAGCAACACCGAGAGAGTAGAAAATCGCGAATCTGTGGATAATTTAGTTGCCACTGAATTCGCCAGACGAGATCGTGATAGCAATATTGCGTTACTGGATGCCGCAGGCATTGCCTACGGCAGGTTGTCAGACCTGGATGACCTGATCAAGCACCCGCAGAATAAATACCTGACTATTCACGGTCAGTCTGGTCCAATAGATCTACTCGCACCCGACGGTAGTCATTCTACAGAGGCCAGTGCCATCACAGTACCGTCACTGAATCAACATGGTGCCAGCATAAGAGCAGAGTTTTCTTAAGTTATACTATGGATTGGTCAGCACTGGCATTGTCATTCAAACTGTCAATCTGGACACTGGTCCTATTGATGCCCCTTGGTGTTCTGATCGGTCGCTGGCTTGCCTGGGGCCACTTTAAAGGTCGAACCATTGTTCAATCTGTGCTGGCACTGCCATTGGTTCTGCCACCCACCGTACTCGGCTTCTATCTGCTTTCACTATTTAGCCAATCGTCTATCACAGGTGGCTGGTATCAATCACTGACAGGCAAAAGCCTGGCTTTTAGTTTTGAAGGCTTATTGATCGCATCCATTATTTTTAATCTGCCGTTCGCGGTTCAACCGTTAAAACGCGCTTTTGAGCATATCGGTCGAGATATACAGGACGCCTCAGCTTGTTGTGGCCTGAGCCGCTGGCAACAATTTTTCTCGATAGAACTGCCGCTGATATGGCCAGGCCTTCTGGGTGCCGCGGTTTTGGTGTTCGCACACACGCTCGGAGAGTTTGGTGTTGTATTGATGGTCGGTGGCAATATTCCTGATGAAACCCGGACAGTCGCCATATCAATCTACGATAGCGCACAAGCGTTTGACAACCACTCTGCATCTATTATGGCGGCAATGCTGCTCGTTATTTCGCTAACAGCCATTGCAGCCGTTTACTATTTATCCGAGAAATCAGATCGTATTACCGCAACCCGTAGCGAGTGAAAATACTGTTCACTGAATCGTTTTTTAGAACAAACTGATAAAAATGTTCAACAGGTTCAGGTGCAGTTGCCAACTGCACCATTTGCAATACTATCGGCTCATGGAGACTTTCATCGATCAATAAATACTGTGTGTCTTGCGCTACTCGCGGCGACAACGCCAATGACAATGACACCAGTCCATAGGGCACAGCACCGTTAACCACAAACTGAGCTGCCTGCGAAACCTGCTCACCATTAACCACATTGGATTTTGTGGCATCCCAGAGACTCAGAGACTGCAACACCTGTTTGGCAGCACGACCATACGGAGCATGCGCGGGATTGGCAATGGCGAGCTTTTGCTTCTCTGGCAGTATTTTCTGACTGATTATATCTGGCAAAGAATCACCGGCTTTAAGCGCTAAACCGGTCAGTAGCACCAAACGGCCAATTCCAAACTGATCGCCTGAATTGTCACTCTTGCCGCTTTTATATAATTTTTTGACCAATTCATCACGGGCCGAGAAAAAGAGATCGTAGGGAGCCCCTTGCTCAATTTGCCGATAG
>CAZQKJ010000017.1:0-22679 GCA_964593315.1 uncultured Granulosicoccaceae bacterium | reverse complement strand
AGGTTGCGGTTAAAGTATGTTCTGCAAATGAAGCAGGTACACCCGGAGAGCTTGGTACTCCCAGTGTTAATGCTCCGGATCCTGCGTTGACTAACAGGCTGTCGGAATGGCCGTGATAGCACCCTTCAAATTTAATTATTTTATCGCGCCCGGTGAATCCTCTTGCCAGGCGAATTGCACTCATGGTGGCCTCGGTGCCGGAGCTACACATCCGTACCATTTGCATGGAAGGGATAAGCTCGCACACCCTTTGCGCCATTGTGGTTTCAATTTCAGTCGGCGCGCCGTAGCTTAAGCCGGACTGGACAGCGTTCATGACTGCGTCGATGACTTTCGGGTTTGAATGACCGGCGACCATGGGTCCCCAGGAGCCGATGTAGTCAATCAGCTCACGGTCTTCGCTATCATACAAATAAGCGCCGGAAGCACGTTTGATAAAAAGTGGTGTTCCACCGACGCTTTTAAAGGCTCGGACTGGGGAGTTTACGCCTCCTGGAATGACTTTTTTTGCAGCGGTAAACAGGGCTTCGGATTGCGCCACCTGGGTGCTCCTTTCGAGGTTCATGTTGCGTGTTGATAATTTCAAAGAGATTCTATGCATCCCATAATAGCGCGAGGCTCGGGATTTGGCACCCGATTTACCAGGGGCGTTGGTTGATGGAATATAAAAAATATATGTGTGTGGTATGCGGCTGGACCTACGATGAAAAAACCGGCTCGCCACAGCACGGTTTGGCGCCGGGTACCCGATGGCAGGACGTGCCTGCAGACTGGACTTGTCCGGACTGTGACGCGGGTCGGGATGACTTTGACATGATTGAGCTCGACTAAAATTCACGGCGTTGTGCGCTTGCGCAAAATCGCTGGAATGGTTTTTGTTGTTATCAGGTGAATTACTTCGTGCCCGAGCGGTTGTCGGTCGGCCCGAAAACCTGGAATTATCATGGCTCAGTACACCTCGTTTTATAAGTTCATTTCTGAAGAGCAGCGTGAGCACCCGTTTTCCAGTGGCAAGCTAACTGGCTTGCTGCTTGAGGTGTTATCCGCGTGTAAAAAAATTGCCTTCCTGACAGGGCAGGGTCAGCTGGCAGGTCAAGCTGTGGGTGCAGCTGAAACCGAAAATGTTCAGGGTGAACAACAGAAAAAGCTCGACATACTGTCAAACGATCTGTTTATCGAGTCTACACAGTGGTGTGGATATCTGGCTGGCATGGCTTCGGAAGAGATGGACAACAGCCTGCCGGTTCCGGATTGTTATCCGCGTGGAAATTATTTGATTACGTTTGATCCGCTCGATGGCAGCTCTAACATCGATATTAATGTTTCGGTTGGAACCATTTTTTCAATTCTGGAGTTGCCGGCGGGGGTTGATCAGGTCACGGATCGGGACTTTCTTCAGTCGGGTGCCAAGCAGGTTTGCGCGGGATATTGTTTGTATGGGACCTCCACAATGCTGGTGCTCACGACTGGTCGTGGCGTGAACGGTTTTACGCTTGACCCTGGCACCGGTGATTTTTATCTAACCATGCCTGATATAAAGCTCCCGACGGAGACCAATGAGTACTCGATCAATCAGTCCTATAGTCGTCACTGGGAGCCGCCCGTTCAGCGCTATGTTGATGAATGTCTTGCCGGTGAGGAGGGGCCACTGGGAAAGAACTACAACATGCGGTGGGTGGCATCAATGGTTGCTGATGTGCATCGGTTGTTATGCAGAGGTGGCATCTTTATGTATCCGATGGATGCCAGAATGGCCGCTAACGGTGTCGAAGGAAAGCTTCGGCTTTTATACGAGGCCAATCCCATGAGTTTTATCGTGGAGCAGGCGGGTGGTCTGGCCAGTACTGGCCGGCAACGTATTATGGATATCAAGCCAGAGTCGTTGCATCAGAGAGTGCCGGTTATTATGGGTTCGAAATCAGAGGTTGAGCGGGTAGTGAGTTATCATGATGACATGGAGCTCAAGTCCGCCAGTTAACTGCTTAGATCTTGAACCCTCTGGGTTCTAAAGAGAATTAAGCGCGCAATATCAACGCAAAACCAGTTCTAATTCATACTCTATGGCCAAACCATTCTGGGAATCTAAATCACTGTCAGAGATGACTACTGAAGAATGGGAGTCACTGTGCGACGGATGTGGTCGTTGTTGTCTGCATAAAATTCAAACTGAACATGAACATTTGGTTAGGTATACAAGGGTGTCGTGCCGTTTGCTTGACGTTGAAACCTGTCAATGTTCAAACTATTGGCGCAGAAAAGAGCTGGTTCCGGAGTGCATCACGCTTGATCCGGATAACCTGAAAGAATTCACATGGTTACCAAACAGCTGTGCGTATAGGCGTTTGGCAGAGAAGCGTGGTTTGGCAGAGTGGCATCCACTGATATCCGGTAGTCGCGAGACAGTGCATGCCGCAGGCATCTCTGTTAGTGGTATGGCTATCAGTGAGAGTCATGTACACCCTGACGATTTTCCGTCACTCATAATTGAAAAGCTTGCTGATTAAAAATTGTGAGGTGCTGTTCTATTGGTCTGTTTCCGATGTACACTTAAGCTTAGAAAAATAAGAAACACCAGACGTAAACATAATCCGAGAACTGCTGTTACGTGACTATCGGATTAGACTATTTGAAAAGCCCTACTTGAAACCGTTGGAGTATTACGATGACAGCTGCAGAACAAGCACAAGAACGCAGACGCGATATTGGTGAGACCATTCAAGCTCTCAAAGAGCAAAGACAAGCCACACTGAGTAACTTTTGCAGCATGACGGGTGTGAGTAATCCTGATCAGGTTTCCGGTGAGCTGGCTGATGTGGCTCCAGCTGCTTTGCAGGATTTTCTTAACCATATGGTCGACTACCTCGCCATGGGGCACTTCACGATTTATCAGCGCATTGTTGATGGAAAAGAGCGTCGTAGTGCGGTTAAAGAAGCGGCACAACGCGTTTACGCAAGTATTGGCGAAACCACTGACAGCATGGTTGAGTTCAATGATAAGTACGAACACTTCGATGGAGCTGTCAGTGATCAGGCTACCCTGAAAGAAGATCTTTCAAAACTGGGTGAGATGCTTGCGATACGCGGTGACTTTGAAGATCAGCTGTTAGAAGCATTGGCAGGCTAGATCAGGTTATTGGCTGGTGGTTGTCAGCCCTTTCCCGATTTGATCCTTGCATGATTCGCGTGAGCACACTTGCGCGAACAATTCGCCGAAACTAGTTGAGCGGTAGTACTGTGGATCTCTACGATACCGCTCGCCACTACTTACACGAACACAATGTGTTATGCCTTGCGACCTGCAGCGATACCATGCCGTGGGTGTCACCTGTATTTTATGCAGTGCATAAAAGCAAACTCCTCTTTCTTTCAGCGCCTCACACTGCACACTGTAAGAACATAGCTGCGTGCCCTGATGTGGCGGCATCCATCCAGGATGACTATAGCGACTGGAACGAGATCAAAGGTTTTCAGCTGCAGGGTCAAGTCAGTCAAATAAAAGGAGATGCGGTGCAGTGCTGCATTAACGCGTATGCAGACAAATTTACTGTCACAGGCCCAGGTGCTCCGCCTGAGATTGAAAGCGCTCTGAACCGGGTTGCCTGGTTTGAGTTGTCTGTTAGCCGGATACTATTTATCGATAATGCCAAAGGTCTGGGTCATCGAGATGAGCTCGATCCACTACAACTGTTAGCTGGGAGTTAGTGGAGCTCGATAGCACTTGATACTACCGTGCATCAGGTTTGTGGTTTATTCATACCGAGGTCTTCACCCCAGCGCAACAACTCGGAGCAATCGAGATCAAAAAGATCCATCGCACGGGCAGCAGTCTGGGTAACCATTTCATCTATATTTGTCGGGCGAGTATAGAACGCAGGCACCGGTGGCGATACGATAGCTCCCATCTCAGTGACTGCCAGTGCGTTTTTCAAATGACTGGCATGCAGCGGCGACTCACGTAACATCAAAACCAGTCGGCGGCGTTCTTTCAGGACAACATCGGCGGCACGGCTTAGCAGATTCGATGTAACGCCACTGCTAATTTCACCCAGGGTCTTAACAGAGCAGGGTGCAATTAGCATCCCGCGGGTTTTAAATGAACCTGACGAGATCGCAGCGCTGATGTCTGTTGCACTGTAAACCTGATTGGCCAGCTGCTTGACATCATCAAGGCTGAAATCCGTTTCACTGCTGATCGTAAGTGCTGCGGCTTTGGAGATAACCAGGTGGCTTTCTACGTGTGTCGCTTTCAGTAGTTGCAGAATCTTAATGCCAAATATGGCGCCGGATGCTCCACTGATGCCTACGATAAGTCTGTCTGGTTGCATTGTGGAGCTCCTGCTTAGCCAACAATTGACCGAATTCTACCCGTGTGGCTCATTAGAGACCATAACATTAGCTCATTACCAGCCTTTTTCTGTCAGTATAATGATCGCTGTGTGAATGCTTTTCCAATAACGGTTCGAACTATCAGCGTGTCCATTTCTCAGGACCTGTCCTTTTTGGGGAATTCCATATTGAGCTGCAAACCAGATGTGCAAGCGGCATGATCGCGCCATCGGACATCAACATTGTGCTGTCTCAAGACATCGGATTTGAAGACTTTACGGCACTTCACGAACTGCTGGTGTCAGCTTTCGCGTACATGGATGAAAGAATAGATCCGCCATCGTCTCTGCATCGGCTCAACAGCGAGACTTTACGTGATAAGGCCGAGAGTGAGTATCTGGCCCTGGCATTTAAGGATGAAGAGTTGGTTGGCTGTCTGTTTGCGTGCCCGCGGAGTGCGGCCTGGTATGTTGGGAAACTGGCGGTTCGAAAGGATAGCCGGGGGCTTGGGATCGGTGTGCTGCTGCTTGAGACCATCCAATCTGTCGCTGTTAAGTGTGGTTGTAATGCGCTCGAGCTGGAAGTACGGGTGGAATTAGTGGAGAACCATCGTTTTTTTGAAAAGTGCGGGTTCATAAAATGCGGTGAAAATGCCCATACAGGATACGATTCCTCCACAAGCTTCACTTTTCGCAAAAGTGTTAACTGATTTCCTGAAATCAGCTATGTCGCGCATGTTACTTGACCTGTGTTGTGCAACTACTCTAGCCTGCGGGATCTGGTCTGGCTTGAGAGGGGCTGGTTATGACCTGACCCAGGCCCGATGCAGGCTCCCGATGGAAACTGATATCCGCCCGTCTGTTTCGACCCTGTTATCAATCCTCGAACGCTAATTCAAAGTTATGAACACATTATGAGCAAACAGCCCGAAAGCATCAACGAAGCCGAATCAACAGTCATTGATGCGCTTCTGCAAAATGGTGCAACTGCGATGAAAACGCTGGTCGGTGCACCGCAAGAGCGAATTGACGAGATCGTCACCGCAATTGCCTGGGCGCTTTACAAACCTGAAAATGCCCGTGCTATGGCTGAGCTTGCGGTCCGAGACACCGGTATCGGTAACGTAGAGGACAAGGTGATTAAAAACACCCGTAAAACGTTTGGCACTCTGCGCGACTTAATGCGAGTCAGGACTGTAGGTAAAATCGATGAATCAAACGGAATGGCTCGATACGCCAAACCGGTTGGTGTGGTGGCAGCGATTACCCCATCAACTAACCCGGCTGCAACACCGGTAAACAAAAGCATGATGGCTTTAAAAGGGGGCAATGCCATAGTTATTGCGCCGTCACCAGCGGGTTGGAGTAGTACTTCTGCTACGGTTGATCTCATGCGTGAAGCGCTGGCAAGAGTGGGTGCGCCGGAAGATCTTGTGCAGATTCTACCCGCGCCAGTAACCCGTACAATGACGACGCTATTAATGCAGCGTTCGGATCTGATTGTCGCTACGGGATCGCAGAACAATGTTCGCAACGCTTATAGCAGCGGTACGCCTGCTCTGGGTGTAGGAGCGGGTAATGTGTCTGTGATAATCGACAGCAGTGCCGATCTGAAAGACGCTGCCGAGAAAATTGCCGCATCAAAAACTTTCGATAACTCTACCTCCTGCTCTTCTGAAAATGCACTGATAATTCTTGATGATATATACGACGATGCGATAGACGCTCTGGTATTGGCTGGGGCATATCGATGCGATGGCACTCAAACCGAGCACATTCAATCCGAGTTATGGAAGCAAGGTAAACTGAATCGAAAACTGATTGCAACCGATGCTGATATCTTTGCAGAAAGACTGGGATTTCCTGTGGAAGCGCAAAAGGCACGGTTTTTTCTGGTGGAACAGGATTTTGATTCAGCGTCACCTTTTGCCGACGAAAAGTTAAGTCTGGTACTTACGGTTTACAGAGCTCGCGACTTCGATCATGCGGAGCAACTGGTACGTGATGTAATGGACGTGCAGGGTAAAGGACACTCGTGTGGCATTCATACTAAAGAGTACAAAAATGCTCAGCGGCTGGCCGAACGGATGGATGTTGTCAGAGTGCTGGTCAATCAGGCGCATACCTTTGGCAATGGTGGTAGCTTCAATAATGCACTGAACTTTACCTTGAGCATGGGTTGCGGTACTTGGGGTGGTAATGGTATTTCGGAGAATTTAAACTACCGACATTTTATTAACATCACTCATCTGGTAACAGAAATAGACGAAGATAAGCCAACTGAAGACGAGTTGTTTGGCGCCTATCTGAAAAAGCACGGACAATAAACATGGATACCATACGGGAGTATATTGATCATCATGCTGCAAATACCCCGGATAGTGTGTTTCTTATTACGCCTGTAGTTAGCGAAGGAGAAAGTGGTTATAAGCAACTGAGTTTTGATGAATTACAGCGCCAAACCCGTCTGGTTGGTGCACAGCTGCAGGCAGCCAATGTTGGTTCGCAGGCTAAAGTAGCCTTTCTTATGGGAAATGGTCAGTGGGCGACCTTGTTGTTTTTGGGCGTAATGGCAGCTGGTAGAGTAATTGTGCCAATTAACGCGGTTGCGGGTGAGACTCAGATGTTGCATGTGCTGGATCATTGTGACGCTGAACTGATCTTTGTTGCACCTGAATACCGGCAGATGTTAGAGAATCTGCTGGAGCAGGTGCATCGTTCTGTGACGGTTATCGTGGTAGATGAAGATAGCGGGCCAGAGTGGCGAACAGGGGCATCAACAAGTGTAGCTGATAACATTGTGCCCTCCGCTGAAGATCATGCATTGTTGCTCTATACATCCGGCTCTACCGGTTTGCCTAAGGGGGCTTTGTTATCTCAGCGTGCAGTGGTTAGTGGTGGAAAAAATGTGGTGCTGGGGCATGGGCTCACCAGTAGTGATCGTGCGCTTTGTGTTCTTCCCGTCTATCACATTAATGGTGCCATGGTGACAGTCTCCGCACCGCTTGTCAGTGGTGGGTCGATCGTGATGCCACCGAAATTCAGTGTCAAACACTATTGGAGCTGGGTCGCCGCTTACGAGTGCACCTGGAGCAGTATCGTACCCACGATCATCAAATACCTGCTTGATCGAGCTGCAATTGAAGAGTACGACTTCGGTAATCAACCGGAGCTCGAACAATTTCGTTTTGCACGTTCAGCGTCAGCACCATTGCCCGCTGTGGTTTTGAAACAATGGGAAGAGACTTTCTATGTGCCGATGATAGAAACCATGGGTCTTACTGAAACAGCAGCGACTGTGGCTACCAACCCGATGCCACCGGACATTCGTAAGCCAGGATCCGTGGGCTGCGCAGTGGGCAATGAAATCGAAATTGGTAACGAGCAAGGTGAACTACAGCCTCCAGACACAGTTGGTGAGCTCCTCATACGCGGAGACAATGTGCTGACCGAGTATTATAAGAATCCGGATGCTACGTCGGGTGCTTTTGTCAATGGCTGGTTCCGAACCGGTGATCTTGGTGTCAAAGATAAGCAAGGTTACTTTTTTATCACTGGCAGACTAAAAGAACTGATCATTCGCGGTGGTGAAAACATCGCGCCGCGTGAGGTGGATGATGTTTTGTACAAGCATGAGGCAGTGTTGGAAGCCGCGGCCTTCGGGGTGGATGATGAAAACTACGGGCAAGAGGTGCACGCCTGCGTTGCTTTGCGTGATGGGTATACCTGCGGTGACGAAGAGCTGATGCTGTTTTGTGAATCTTCAATAGGCAAGATAAAGATGCCTAAGAAGATCTACTTCTTTCCGGAGTTGCCAAAAGGGCCATCGGGTAAAATACTACGACTAAAGCTACCCGATTTAATCAAACAAAGTAGTTAGTGTTTTTCTAACCACGGTAGCTCTGCTTCTGGATAGGTCCGGCTTTGGAGTATGCCTGGTTTGAAGAGTTCGGGTTAAAGACTTAAGCTAAATATCAGGCGGCTTTGGGTAATTGCGTGCTTTGCAAAAGGTTGGTCATCGGAGATGGCTTGCCGATGAAATAGCCTTGAGCGTAGTCAACATTAATTTCACTTAAGGCTTGCATAGTCTCTTGATTCTCAACAAACTCTGCAATGGTCTTAATGCCTAACGCATCTCCAACATTATTCATGGAGCGGACCATCTCAAAATCGACCTTATTGGACGTCATTTCTTTAACGAACTGTCCATCTATTTTGAGGTAGTCAACTTCAAGATTTTTAAGATAGCCAAAGGAGCTTGCACCAGCGCCGAAGTCATCGAGTGCAATAGTGCATCCCCGCTCTCTGAGGAACGCGATCAGCTTTTGCGCCTGGGTGAAATTACCAATAACCGCAGTCTCCGTTAACTCGAAGCATATATTAGTCGAGTCAATGTCGTATTTTCGTAGCATGTTGTCAACAAAGCCTGGCATGCCTGTGTCTACTGCGCTTTGGCCTGAAAGATTGATGCTGAATATGGTGTCGTGCAATGCGGTGTTTTTGAACTCTGAAATCTGGAGCATGGCGTTCTCTAATACCCAGCGATCTATGTCTCCGATAAGATCGTATCTTTCTGCAGCTACGATAAACTTGTACGGTGTAACAATAGATCCATCTTCCTCCACTAGTCTTAGCAGACACTCGTGGTGATGTGCTACCGGTGTGTCAGTTTGAGTAGACACAATTGGTTGTGTGTATAGCTCAAATCGGTTTTCTTTCAGGGCTGATTGAAGTGCGGGCAGGAAAAGCATCTCGCCTTTGCGGTGTTTGGTTTCTTTGTCATTTGCATCGTATATAACGTAGTTGTTCCGACCGCCATCCTTTGCTGTGTAACACGCAATATCAACTTCGCTCAGTACCTCGTTGATAGTTCTGTGGCAAGGTTTGATATGGGTGAGTCCTATACTGGCTCTTATTGAGAAGACATGGTCTTCTGATTGAAAGTGGTAGTTCTGAAAAAAGTTATAGAACGTGCGCGCAATGTTCTCAGCACACTTGTCGGTATTGACCACACAGATAAAGCCAAACTCGTCACCGCCGAGTCTCGCTATATTGACATTCTCAGGAACTAATGTGGTCAGATCGGCAGCAAGCTTCTTGAGTAACCTGTCACCCGCTTCATGGCCAGCGGTGTCGTTTACGAGCTTGAATTGATCAAGATCAATATAGCCGACTGTTGCAGACTTATTGCCTTCAGGGCTGTCTGGTTGCAGCAGGTCATCGAGGATTGCCTCAAACTTTCTTCGGTTTGGCAAGCCAGTCAGGGCATCATGGGTGGCTTGATGTTCAAGCTCGGTCGTCAGTGCGTATTCCTTGCTGATGTTGCGCATTGTCAGCAAAGTGCCTATCTTGCTGTGCGATTCGTCGGAAAGTACTGACGAGTGACACTGAAAAATCACACTTGCGTCGTTGATCAGGCTTTTCAATGAGCTGTCTTTGGTCTCGGAGTCTGGTCTACTGTGACCCCCCGTTTTATTTTTACCGTTCGCGCTTGCTTGTTGCCAGCGTGGTGTGCTTTTGAAGTGGTTGTCTAGTACTGTATGAAGATTCAGGCCAATGAGATCGCGTTTTCGAGTCTTAATGACGCGTAGCATTGCAGGGTTCAGATAGTCGATATTGTCCTCTGAGTCTGTAGTGATGATAGCGTCTTGCAGCGAGTTCAAAGTCAGTAGTGCCCGTGCTCTCGCTCTGGCAATCTCTTGTTCGTTTGCTTTAATCTGTAATCTCGAGGATCTCTGCGCAGAATATATCGCAGACCCTATAAGGTATAGAAGCAGTGCTGTCAGTCCTTTACCGAATGCGGAAACCAATTGAGCATTGGTTTTACCTGCAGGAGTGCGGTAGATGATAGTTGCGGTTTCAGCGCCTATATACAGATTTTTCTCTATAGTTTTGCCTTTGAAAAACTTCCCGAGAATTCTACTATCGGATATTTTTGTCTCTTGTCTGACAAGCGGTCTGTAGTTGTTTTGAAGCAGAGAAATGCCAACAGACATCGGAAATGTAGTATCGGTGCTGTGTGCGACTATGGTTTCAAGGTCAAGGGAAATAAAATAGCCTCCGTCCGTTTGCAACAGTCGATCATTTTCACTATCTGGTGCGTAGTGGCCGTAATACGTAGGGGTGAAGATATTGATATGCCCGGCAGCAATCCAGTTTGTGGGCAAGGTAGCGATAAACGGAGCGTAACCAGTGGTGCTTTTGGTGATAGCTATGTTGCTCTCGTAGAGTTCACTCAAGTCGAGTCCGATGAAAGCGGCAGTAACCGGATCCTGGGGGTAGAAGCTTAGTAATGCCTGATATTGTTGCTTTTGATTGAGTGGCTTGAGATTGCCATAGCTGTCGAGTTTCTTCGGTGTAAAAGCAAAAATGCCGCTTTCCTGGAGATCAGAAGAGTAGTGGTCCAGATCTTCATGGAGAATGGTGTTATATCTGCCAGCCGCGGTAATCGCGGCCTGGTTGTTGACTAACTTCTCCGCGAATGTCTCGAATTGACGTTGCTCAAACCCGTTGGCAGAGGCCTGATGTGTGGCTGCCATGGAATCAAGTGTTCCTACAGCCACTGTGACTTGTTGATTTATTTGCTGCGTGGCGGTTTGTGCCAACCGATCAAATGATCTAACTTCTGATAAAAAGGAAAACTCCAATGCTGCAAATGTGGTGATCACAAGCAACAGCAGCGCACAGATAATCGCTTTTATCTCTGCAGATCGAGTGGATTGGGAGCTGGTCAAACTAAAGGCCATGTTAATCAGTAACCTTCTGTCCGACGGCGACAATATATCGCATCAGCTGTGAGTATCTGATATGCATCAGTTGAATTGTGATATTCGGAACTTTCATGGTATTGGTACGTAGGCTTGCTTATTCCACGCCGGTTGCGGACAGGATTTTCTCTACTGGCTTAACGCGTTTCGCTTTGCGCATCAGGTGACGGCTGGCTTTGATTTGCAGTTTGTCCAGAAGGCTTTCGTTAACCCATATATCCCACACTTTGTTTGACACAATCGGAATATCAGCTGGCTTTGCGCCACTGAGTATTTTAATCGCTGCGGTCGCTGCCCAATTGCCTTGCTCGTAAGCACTTTTTGTCAGTCCGATAGCGGTATAGGGCATCATTGACTCATGGTTAGTAAGACTCACTTTTGTGCTGAACTTAAGCGCTGCTTCAGATGCGCGTTGTTCATCCCAACCAACAATACCGGCCTTATCTCCGAGCAGCACGAAATCATAGTCGGCTGACGTTTGCAGTGCTTCGACCCAATGGCTCAGGTGTGGTGCGTACACAGGGTTGATTTCCATACCAAGCTCTGTTGCAACGTTTGCAATTCTCTCAAAATTTTTATTTTCAGCTGGTGCTGTCGCGCCTATATATAATCCTCGTTGTCCGCCGGACATTAGTCGTGCTTGTTCCAGCATACTCTTAACCGGCGCGACCTCTACTATGCCTGTGACATTGGTGTACGGAAACCCGTACTCTTCGACTGTCCAGTTGACTCCGCTGAAGACAAATGGAATAACGCTGTCTTTGTAGTGTGGCGCGATAATATGCTTTGCGGCGTTATCATCTGAGGTGATGACAATATCCGGCAGCCATTCCTCGATAATTTTTATTGCCTGGTTGGTTGCGTTGAAAATAGCTTCAGGGGAGTTATTTCGTTGGGTGTCCATATTGATTTGACGGAGCTCGCAAGCTCCCCCAAGAGTTTCCCTGATGCTTGACTCAATGGCATCGGACCAGGCAAAGCCTACATGGTACGAAGAAATGTAAAGACACTTTTTTTCATGCCCACTCGGGTGAGTGTTTGTTGTCTTTTCCACGTGTTCGAGTGCCGACAGCTGTGTGCTGATGGCGAGTGCAAACAGGAACAAGCTTGATCCAATACACAATCGAGAGTGATTTAGCATGATCCTTCACAAAAAATTCTGGGTCTAAGTCATGTTATCGCCGGGTTTGGTGACTATCTTGAGGGTTAAAATGATTTTGCAGCCCGGCTTTTCGCTTATTTGCCTGACTGTTCACAGAGGTATGAATAACAAGAATAGATCGGCAACTTTCCGAACAGTGGATTGTCGAGGAGCATCGGTCCTCTGCAGTCAGGTGAATCCTTAATCTATGAGGATTGAGGCTGGATTGTGCGATTAGTTAGGTGCGGTTAAGAGCCGGAGTCTTTCAAAAAGTGGTCTTGCAAAATACGCGTGAGCAAAAGAAAGCGCTCTATCGTGCTGACACCGGAGCCCGGGTTGATTTCTATCGGTAGGATAGGGCGAGAGGCGGTCCGAATGCGAACCAGATGTGACCCGGCTAACCTAAGGTGGTTTGATGTGCCGGGTATGAGCAATAGTTTTGTGAGGATGACGTTACAGTAGTGGCCGGATAGCCTCCAGCAGCTCTGCGGAATCAACGGACTGTTTGGTGGCACCACGGGCATGAACAAAGTCAAATGCCATATTGCCGTTCTTATCAAAAACCAAAAGCGTCGGGATGCGGTTGACGTTGCCAAACAGTTTGCGGCTTTGTTCAGTGCCTTTGAGTACCGTGAATTGAGGTTGCGTGGTGCGCAGAAACTTCGCCATCCGCGCTTCGTCATTGTTGTCGAATTTCTCGAACACATTGACTGCTATGACGGTGACATTCTCTTTTCCTAATTCACTCTGTATTTCATTCAGAGCTTTAAATTCATGCAGGCAAGGTGGGCACCAGCTCGCGAAGAAAGTCACCACAGTAATGTGGTTATCGATAGCGCTAGTTTTTAAGGTGTTTGGAGTGGTAGATGGAGCGTCGGCATTTGCAACGACGGTAAGGCCATCCAGAACAGTCAAATGATCTTTGTGCTCCGAGCTTAAGACTAGTGCGTCATTACCTGGTGTAGAGGCGGCGTTTGCGTGCTTCATTAGCATCAGAAATGCAGAGACCAATATGCAGGTCAAAAGCAGTGCCTTACTGAATCTTTCTGTTTTCATGGCGTGAGTTTGATACATGTTAGCTTGCCTGTTCCTTAACTGCTGTAGAAGTCGGTGCGATATTCTGTGAAGTGCCTACGTGTTCCAGTGCTTATGGCTGATCAAGTTGATAGTTTGTTTCACGCCCTGCATTTGAAAGATCAGGAATTCCATCTCCAGGGAATGAGCACGTGACACAGTGGTACCAGACAGTGTGGCGATTCCGTTCTTAATGGATATCGTGAGATCTTCAATTTCGTTTGTCTCATTGTCTCGCATGTGAGGAGTGGCGGCGAACAAATCCCGGGTGCTTGTAGCTGATTTTGAAGTCATCGCGCTGTCTCCTTTTCAGGTCTGGTCTGTGTTGCTTTATAGTGCAATTATGAGTCTAATTTGTGCTGGAAGTTCGATCCTCAGTTTGCTTGTTTGTAAGCTTTGTGAATACTTCATCAACCGCGAGGCTGCAAAGTTGGAAGGTGCGCATAGGTGTGCACAGACAAGCTGTATTGTAGCAATACCAGGGTGCAGGCCGCTCAGTGTGCTGTTTCACCCGGAAAGTAAGGAATTTTGAACGATGACACAAGTGCTGGTTGTTGGTATGGCAGTTGTGGATTTTGTGTTTGAAGTAGAGGAGCTGCCCGCTAGCGCAGAAAAACATATCGCCCAGCAGGCGCAAATTGTCGGGGGCGGTGGGGCAGCCAATGCCGCCTGTGCGATAGCCAATCTCGGTGGGCACGCGATGCTTGCGGCGCGTGTCGGTTGTGACACGGTCGGGGAGCTAATCATTGAGGACCTGCTGCGTCAGAATGTTGATTGTTCTCTGGTGGCAAGAACTGATCAGGCTCGTTCATCATTTTCATCCGTTTTGCTAGATGCTGCAGGGGAGCGTCAGATAGTTAATTATCGTGGCGCTGGTCTCAGTGAAGACGTCAGTCAAATAGAGATAGCGCAGCCGCATGCCGTGTTGGTGGATACTCGTTGGCAGGCTGGTGCCCTTGCCGCTATGCGGTTGGCAAAACAAAGAATGATTCCAGCAGTCGTGGACGCAGAAGCACCACTGGATTCATCCGTGATGGAGCTGGCATCGCACATCGCGTTTTCACGTCAGGGGTTGGAGTCCTACTCCGGAGCCCTGCAATCTGTCGCTCAGATTGAGGCGGCGCTAAGAGGCGTTAATCGGTGTTATCCGGCATGGCTTGCGATGACCGATGGAGCTGACGGCGTGTATTCTCTTCATGATGGTCAGTTTGCCCATATCCGTGCTGCTTCAATCGATATTGTTGATACTTTAGGGGCAGGTGATGTCTGGCACGGTGCGTTTACTTACTGGTTGGGTTGCGGTTACGCAGAACAAGTCGCGGTAGAGTTTGCCAATGCGGCAGCAACACTCAAGTGTTCAACAGGTGGCGGCGGGCGTTCAAGCCCCGGACTGGATCAAGTATTGAGCTTTATGTAGAGCGGGGCGGGTGTGCCTCGGTTGCTATGATAAAATACCGTATGACTGGAAGACTCAATCGGCAGTACATTCGCCGGGACAATAAAAAACCGATTACCGATGAAGACATATACCACATGCTGATGCTGCATAAATACCAGCGCGTCAGTCTGTCGCGAATAGCGCGTCAATTTTCATTATCGGTTGCGGATGTCAGAACTATTGTTGGCAGAAGAACCGGTGGCAGCTGCTGCGGTTAATGCATGTTATTCAATTATTGGTCGTAACTTAAAAACTATGAAAGTTGTCCCTCAATTATTATTCTTCTCGGCTTTGGTCGGGTGTTCCTCTGGCAAAGGTGCATTGGAAAATGCCGCCGTTGCTCTGTCTGGAAATTCTGATACTACGTCAACAAGTGTTGAGCGCAGAGCTGAGGTTGATTATCCTGTGCCGCCGCCTGCGGATTATCATGTTGATCTTTCACTGGTCAGTGATCAGATAGATAGTCGTCTTTGGGTAAACGAGTCACTACCTTTGGTTCGATTTACTGTATGGGGTTTTGATGAACTGGCAGCTGATGTATCAGCGACAAAAATAGCCAGCGCCGAATACGATCTGCGGCCTGAACATAACGCGTACCCGTTACGCTTTGATACTGTGGATTTTGAAGCGATCGAGTTTCAATCGGGATCACCCGAGGCATTAAAATACTACGTAACGCTTGAAGTCGATGTAGATCGAGACGGCAAAGCCTGCAATGGCGATTTTAGACAGAATTTCAATGTGACCCGACAGGCGTTCTTTTCTACTGATCGTACAAAGGTTGAACGATCCATAGAGATAGCCGAAATTCAAGGTGAAGAATGTCCGGAATAGCGCTAACGTAACAGCCAGATCGCTGTTACGTTTCTCTGGGTCTTGTCGCTGTTTTAGTTTGTGCTTAGCGGCCAGCCACGGTTGATTGATGCATGTAACCGATGGTCTGCGATCGATTGTTTACTCTTACTTCAATCCAGCTGCCTGTCTGGCTTAAGCGTGTAACGCTCGTGCCTTCAGCCAGTGAAGTGAGTATCGATCCACGTGTGTTCGGTGCGTCTCGAACATTGCTCCATTGCTGTAGAACTATGAGTTCCTCTGAATCGAATGTACTGCGTGAACTTACTGGTGCCTCGAGTCCATCGTTGAAACCATTGTCTGTTGAAAACGTAGTGGTTGCTGCCGGTATCTCTTGCAGCTCGGTATATACGCGTTGGCTCTCAATGATGGTCGGTGTTGTGTTGTCGAATCGTACTATAGGTGCTGAAGCAAGCGAGTCGGTCGTAGCGGTTGACCCAAAATCAGTGTTGGCAGTTACGGGGGGCGGATCAGATGAATCGCTGCTGCAGTCTGCCGCGTTGTCACAATCGCGCAGGCTGGCGAGGTTAAAAGGTGTTTTGATCGGTTGCTCGCCCTCGTAGCCTTGCATGGAAATGATGTCATGTGGAGTCAGATCCGGAAGGCTCGAGACTGCGAGTAAGGCGATCAGTGCCAGCATGGCGGCACAGGCTCCAAGGCCTGCAAGGGTTACCCTGGGGTTGTTGAAAGCCGGGCGCGCTACGTCATTCAAATCTGCATCATTATATGAGATCCGGTTCTGTGATTCTTTCAGCCAGACTTCTTCAACTCTGTCAGGGGCGCTCTTGCCGTTCGAATATCCGCTTGTGGCGCGGCTGTGATGGTTGCTGTTTTGATCGTGGTTTTGAGGTCTCAAAAACTGAGCGCCCGGGTAGTATGCCGGGTCTCGCGGAGGATGGTTTTCCATGCCTGCCTGTTGACTCCACGGTGGCGCGAAGTGTGATCCCTGAGTGGAGGTCGCGCGGGTCTCTCGGTCAGTGCGTCGACCGTTATTGGCAGCGGTCTGATCTCGCGCGTCGCCGTACTGAGCGTTGGCGGCTTCGTCATGCGCGCTGAGCCCATAGTTGCGTGATTCATAATTGCGCCGCCAGTCGTCTTCATGCCTTTGCTGACGTGGTTCATCCCGCCGTCTGCTGTCAGGTGCACGCTGGCGGCCGACAGCATCCGACTTGCGCGGCTCTTTTTGATCGTAACTGTTGACGCGCTGTTTCATTTCTTGTGAGTGTCCTGCGGGCATTGAGTGCCGGAAATTTTGGGAAGGTAGCGCCTCAGAGAGAACCACATTTCAGACCAGAAATAAGTGTAGCTATGGAGTTCACATTTCGCTGTGCGGTGGCCTGCATTGTTAGGAAATTTGGGCTCTATCTGCAGAAAAAGTCAGTGTGGTTTGGTTGATATTTCGAATTTTTCGTCAATCTTTTAGTGCGTGCCAATGTGGTGGCGCAGAGGTGGTACGATTTGTTGCAAATTTGATGTTGTTCGAATGGCTTTGACCTGCATGCTGAGCTTTTAGGAGGCCGACCCGTATAACCATTGTTCAGCGATACCGTGTCGGTATGACCTGGCGCTATGCAAGCCATGCTCGATTACGGCGGCCCTGTGTTTTCTGCGCTGCGACAACCACAGTGGACGCCAATGGTCAGCAAACAGCTGGTGCCGCGAGTTGTGTTGTTAGTCGGCGTGCTTACTGATGGATTCGATGCAGACAACCAGGCATCTCGCAAATCGTTTGTGCGCTGTCAGCAATTTTTTGTGCTCGTAAACATCGCAAAGCCCGGTTTGTGAAAGGGTGTAGTGTCTGGGTTGTGAACCTTCGTAACACAGGGTAGTTGAACCACCGCATGCGCTACCATTAGTCTTCACGTCAGTGGCAGGTAACAACTATTAATCCCTGGGTATCGGTCTGGTTTCAACCTCACAAAACTGCTGCGTGGGCCAAGGCTCACCAGCCCTTATGCGGAGTGTTGGTACTGCTTGTGGCGCATGTTCTGATAACACTGATGGCTCCAGTCCTGAGTTCTTTAGTGTCACCGCCAGATCAAGCTATAACGTCTGATCCCATGTCCGCAGGGCATCGCTTTGGAGTGCTTGTTGATGTTTGGGTGATGCCTGCGGTATTTTTGTTGGTGTTGTTTGGTGTCGGTAAATTTCTTCAGGGCACAGCAGCGTTTGTCAATGTTCTCTGGGTTATGTTGTGGAGCCAACTGCCAGTGTTTGTATTGTCTGGTTTGAGCATCGTGCTCGAGGCTTTTGGATTGCAAACCTCGGCACCACTGCTGAACAATAATATATCGTTCGATAGTGGTTTAATGTTGCTGGATCCGCCTTTGTTTGACTTTAACTTCCATGGGCTGGTTTACTTTATTCTGAGCAGCGTACTTTTCTTGTGGTCATTTCAGATTTTACTCAGTGCGCTTGCCGCCGTTCAGGGTATAACAATAAAGCGTGCAATGTGGTTTCTGACTGTTTCAATGATCGCTCTGATCTTGATCCGTCTGCCGTTGACACTGGTGCTGGGAGATCGCGATTTGCTCGATGTGCTAGGGCTTACCGGAATAGTAGAAATGCGATAGCCTGCCTGCTGCCTGGTAAAAGCTACCAGGATTTATTTATATTGACCGGAAGAGTAGTGTCTTCCCCTGCGCCGCCGTTGCGGCGGCGCATTGAAATAGTCTCCCGTGATTGCGGTTAGCTAGTCTTGAGCAATCACTCCGCGCTCGCGCAGCACTCTGATGATGTGCTCTGCGCATTGCTCAGCAGACAAATTGGAAGTATCGACCAAAATTTCTGGAGACTTTGGTTCCTCGTAAGGCGAGTCAATGCCGGTGAAGTTTTTGAGGTCACCACTGCGGGCTTTTTTGTACAGACCCTTTGGATCACGTTGTTCCGCTACAGATAGCGGTGTTTCAACGAATACCTCAAGAAACTCACCTTCTTCCAGAAGGCTGCGTGCCATTTGTCTTTCAGCTCGGAAGGGTGATATGAAAGCGGTCAGAACGATTAGGCCGCTATCTACCATCAGGCGTGCAACTTCTCCGATACGGCGGATATTTTCTACCCGATCTGCATCGGTAAAACCAAGGTCTTTATTTAACCCGTGGCGAACGTTATCCCCGTCAAGCAGGTAAGTGTGCCTGCCTTGATTGGCTAGCTTGCGTTCTACTATGTTGGCGATAGTGGATTTTCCGGAACCGGACAGACCGGTAAACCAGAGTACGCACGATTGTTGTGCTTTCATCTCTGAGCGCACTTGCTTGTCGATGTCGACCGCTTGCATGTGAATGTTTTGCGATCGCCGCAAGGCAAAGTTAAGTGTGCCTGCACCAACGGTCTCGTTGCTGATTCGGTCAATCAGAATAAAGCTGCCTGTAGCGCGATTGTCTTCGTAGTTATCAAAAGCAATCTGCTTATCCAGATTGATATTGCAATTTCCGATACTGTTGACTTCCAGTTGCTTTGAGGCCACCTGCTCAAGTGTGTTGACATTGATTTCGTGCTTGATGTCGGTGATGGTCGCTTTGGATGTGCCGGTAGCGCACTTTAGAATGTACTGTCTGCCGGGTAGCATTGGCTCGTCAGTCATCCACGCAATGGTGCTTTCAAACTGATTGGCAGAGCTTGCAGGAGTGTCAGTTGTAGAGATGATATCTCCTCTTGAAATATCGATTTGATCATTCAGAGTGATCGTGACGGCCTGTCCTGCGATGGCTTCTTCCAGATCACCGTCCTGAGTGACAATGCGAGCGACGCTGCTGGTTTTACCTGATGGCTGAACGCGTATGGCATCTCCGGTCTTTATCTTGCCGCTCGCAACTGTGCCTGCGAAACCGCGAAAATCAAGATTAGGGCGATTAACCCACTGTACCGGGAATCTGAATGGTTTGTTCAGGGCCACTTCCTGATCTACCTTTACGGTTTCGAGGTAGGAAAGCAGGGTAGTTCCGTGATACCAGGGCATGCTTGTGCTGCGTTCAGTGATATTGTCACCCTTGAGTGCAGATACCGGAATGGTCGTAATTTCCTCTACGTCCAGTTGATCGGCGAACTGTTTGAAGTCCTCTGATATTTTTTCGTACGCGGTCTGTTCAAAGTCAACCAGATCCATTTTGTTGACCACCAGTACGATATTGCGGATACCCATCATTGATACCAGGTACGCGTGTCGTTTAGTTTGTGTGACTACGCCATTGCGTGCATCGACCAATACAATTGCAGCATCTGCATTGGAAGCGCCGGTGATCATGTTGCGGGTATATTGCTCATGACCCGGTGTGTCGGCGACAATGAACTTGCGTTTATCAGTGTTGAAGTAGCGGTAAGCTACATCAATTGTGATGCCTTGCTCGCGCTCTGCCGCAAGGCCGTCAACCAGCAATGCAAAGTCCATAGACTCGCCCTGGGTGCCGTGCTTTTTAGATTCGGCTTTGACGTTGGCAAGCTGATCTTCAGAAAGAGATTTCGCATCGTAAAGTAATCTGCCTATCAGAGTACTTTTACCGTCATCAACACTACCGCAGGTGATGAATTGCAGCATATCTTTGTTCTCGTGGACTTCGAGGTACTTTTCTATATCCTGACGGATTAATTCGTTTGCAGCAGCCATTAGAAGTAGCCCTCTTGCTTTTTCTTTTCCATCGAGGCGGCATTATCGTGATCGATCATGCGTCCCTGGCGTTCTGATTGTTTGGATAGCAACATTTCTTCAACTACTTCAGGAACTGTTGCAGCCGTAGATTCTATAGCGCCAGTTAGCGGGTAGCAGCCGAGAGTACGGAAACGCACGCGCTTCATAATGGGTACTTCACCTTCGTTCATTGGCATGCGCTCATCGTCCACCATGATCCAGGTGCCGTCACGCAAAACAACCGGACGTTCTGCTGCGAAGTACAGTGGTACCACTGGAATATTTTCCAGATGTATATACTGCCAGATATCAAGCTCTGTCCAGTTGGAAAGCGGGAAAGCTCTGATAGATTCACCTTTTTTCTTGTAGGTGTTGTAGAGATTCCATAGCTCGGGGCGCTGGTTCTTTGGGTCCCATCGATGAGTCTCGGTGCGAAACGATAAAACCCTTTCTTTAGCGCGTGACTTTTCTTCATCGCGTCTTGCGCCACCAAAAGTGACATCGAAACCATGCTTATCCAGTGCTTGTTTTAAGCCTTCGGTCTTCATGATGTCTGTGTGTAATGCAGATCCGTGGCTGAAAGGATTAACGCCTTTCTCAACACCTTCCGGGTTCTTGTGTACGATCAACTGAAGCCCGGAGCTTTTGGCAACCTGGTCACGGAAGTCGTACATAGCCTGGAACTTCCAGCCTGTATCAACGTGAAGTAACGGGAACGGTGGCTTGGCCGGATAAAAAGCTTTTTGCGCAAGGTGTAGCATTACCGCGCTGTCTTTTCCGATGGAGTAGAGCATGGCCGGGTTTTCGGCTTCAGCGATAACCTCTCGCATGATATGAATGCTTTCGGCTTCCAGCCTTTGCAGGTGAGTTAACGACATATTATTTCTGGTCCGTCTAGTGAATGAATTCTTGGCTTTGTTAGAAGCTGTGTTCTGTGATTTACTACTTTGTGAGTCTTTGTTGTTAGCTTGTGCAGGTATTTCTTCAGTTATGGTCTGATCTGTTGTTGAGTCGTCTCCGGGGTTTTGTCCGGGGTGTTGTACGAATGCAAGACCGGGTGTTGCTTCCAGCCACTCTTTAAGTTGTCTGTTCCGCGCAGGGTTCTGACCTTTCCAGATCACGGTGATGTGAGCGTCTGAATCTTTGGATTGGTTGGCGTGAAGTAAGCGGTTGAAAAAATCTATAAAACGCTCAACATCATTTGTGTAGTTGCCAGCCAGCCAGAAATACTTTCCCCGTGTGCTGTGGGCATACAGGAATGGCTGGATCTGCTTGTTGTTGTCATCTCTTGAATCGCAGGTGCCTGCACCTGCCCAAAATATCGAGCCGTTGTTTTTTTTGGCGTTATCGGTTGTGGTTTTGTAGCACCGGTTTAGCCAGTCAGTAAATTGTCCGCCAGTCTTGCACTGCACATAAAGGCTTGGGGTGCTCAAGCCCCAGTCATCCAGGTATTTGCCGACTGTCCTTGCGCTGGTTCCATTTGAGCCCTGGTGCCTGGCCAAGAGGGCGTGGGTCCATGGGGTTGCTGCATCGGCCGGTGTTTCGAGCGCTGCTGTCCTGAGTAGCTCGATAGTTTCACGGCTAACATTGCGATCTCCGCTGGGGCGCCCTCGCGGTTTGACGTCAACTGCCTCCCAGCCGCCCTCCAGAAATTGCTTGTGTGCCGCGATAATTGTTGGAGATGATAACTCAACTAATTGAGCAATATCCTTCAATTTCCGACCTTCCAGCCTGAGTTTTACTGCCAGGCGCCTTTTTTCGTTTAAAGGGCTTGAGCTTGGAGAGTCAGTGTTCATGCAGGTTCTAGCGACTTAAATATTAAACATTAAAGTTTAAATTATAAAATTAAATATTTAATTGCAAGATCTATGCGCAAAATAGCATCAGGCTGACCAATAGGGGTGGTGCCGCCGTGCGGTGTTCTGCTTCTTAACATGAGCAGCAGTAGCGACTTTAGTGCCTATTTTGGGCGGTGCTGTGTTGATACGGGCGCTCAGAGGATGGTGAATAAATGAAATAACTGAATATTTTTTCCCTTCCGGTTGGATTTCACGGCGAGTTTAGCTTTAAGCTACGGCCTGTTGATTATCCCGGCACCTGCCGGATTCTGGCCATTTGGCTATTCGAGGGTTCTCTATCAATGAAACTATCAGCTTCTGTTGCCAGCAGAAATGTTCCAAAGTTGTTGGCAAAAACCACTGTCAGATCTCTAATACCTGCCGGGCTACTGACTACGTGTTTGCTCGTCGGTGTTGGCTATGCCCAGGATGAGGCAGATCCCGATCCAGACAAAGACGGCATTCCCACAGAAACAGAAATTTTGATCGGCACGGACCCCAACAACTCCGACACAGATTCAGACGGTTTGCAGGATGGCGTAGAGTTTTTTGAGTTAGAGACCAATCCGTTGAGCGACGATACCGACGGCGACAATCTTTCAGACGGTCGCGAGGTTGCT